>NZ_CAWMYC010000148.1:0-50807 GCF_963872035.1 Scytonema sp. HK-05 | reverse complement strand
ACCCGAAGGGAGTCAGCGCAGAGTAACGCAGAGCCTTTCTGAAATTAATTCGTTACGAACTTGTGAAATTCTGTACTAAGTACATCCTATGCTAAAGCGATCGCTCAAGCGCCTTAGAACCTCAGTTAAGTGCAGTTGTTGATGACTACGCAATTAGTCCCAGCACTCAATGCTTTTCGCTTGAAACCAAACCGCAGTAAAAGTTTAACTCATCCACGCTCTCGTCCCCTACTATACCCAGTACTGCGGGTTAGTGATGGGTAGTTCACGCAGAGGGAGTATCATCTTGGAATGTGGGATCTGACTTTAGTTGTGCCTGAGCAGAACCATTCAAAGATGCCTCAGGTTCAAAAAATGGAGTCGGCTCGGGTGAATTAGGAGGTTGGGAGGATTTTGGCGGTTTGGGACGATTCTTATTGAACACAAACTCCGCCAGGTTCTTAATCACGACATAAAGAACGGGCACTAGGAGGAAACTCAAAAGAGTTGCTATCAGCAAACCGCCAAAGACAGCGGTACCCAGAGACCATCGACTGGCTGAACCTGCACCCGTCGCGACTACCAAGGGCCAGAAACCGACTAGAGCAGCAGATGCTGTCATCAGAATTGGGCGAAAGCGCTGTTCTGCTGCATGAATGGCTGCTTGGGCAATGGTCATGCCCTGCTCTCGCGACTGGTTAGCAAACTCCACAATCAAAATAGCGTTTTTACTGGCTAAGCCAATCAGCATCACCAAAGCGATTTGGCAGTAAACATCATTTACCAAACCCCGTAAGGAAACAAACGTCATTGCCCCTAAGATTGCCAAGGGCACTGTCAGCATGATAATTAAGGGGTCAATGTAGTTTTCGTATTGAGCTGCCAAGATCAAAAAGACAACTATCAGCCCCAAGCCGAAGATAAACACAGCTTGCCCTCCAGACTTAACTTCTTCTCTAGAGAGTCCTGTCCACTCATAACCGAGATCAGGTTGAGCCACTGACTCAAAAGTTTGCTGCATTGCTTGAATTGCTTGTCCAGAACTGTAACCCGGTGCAGGGTTCCCCTGAATTTTGATTGTCCGGAATAAGTTGAAATGACCAATGTTTTGTGGACCTGCAATCGGTGTTACAGTTGCCACTTCACTTAGACGTACCAAATTACCATCTATAGAGCGGATATAGACTTGATTGATGTCATCTGGAGTATCGCGATACTTTTCATCTGCCTGGATATATACGCGATAATTGCGTTGCCCAAAGGTGAAATCATTCACATACTGACCACCCATATATGCCCCCAGCGTGCTTAGTGCCTGATTAAAATCGACATTCAGTGCCTCAAGTCTGTCACGGTCAATGTCAATTTGAAGCTGAGGTGCGCTGGCGGTAAATTGGGTAAATACTCGGCTCAGCGCTGGGTTCTGGTTAGCTTTAGCAATGATTTGCTGGGCAATCGAGAGAAACTGGTCTATGCTAAGTTTACCGCCTGTCCTATCCTGGAGCTGAAATTCAAAGCCGCCAGTGCTACTAAACCCTGGTACTGCAGGATTATTAAATACTGTGATGAAAGCATCTTGATTCTTACCAAACTCTTGATTAAGGCGCTTTAAAATTGCTGTAGCAGAGTGTTCTTCGCCGTGTCGTTCTTCCCAGTCCTTGAGTTTAACAAAAAAGGTACCCTGGTTAGGTCCACTGCCATTCAAACCAAAGCCCGGAAGTAAGACTGATGCTTGGATTTCGCTCACCTGCTTCAGAGTTTGGTAGATGTCAGCAGCGACTTTTTCAGTGTATTTGAGGGGGACTCCATCCGGGGCTTGCACAATACCAACGATTATGCCTTGATCCTCTTCAGGGACAAATCCAGATGGCACCAAATTATACACCCAGCCTGTGGCAACTAATCCAAGAATAAATAGCCCCACAATAACTATTCGGATGCGAATCAGGAAATTGACGATGCCCCGGTAGCGTTTAATGACCCAGTTAAAGACCCGGTTAAACTGCCTGAAAAACCAGCCGAAAGGACCACCTCCTTCCCCCTCCTTATGACGTAAGAGGATGGCGGACATACTTGGAGTGAAGCTGAGGGCATTAAAGCAGGAAATGGCAATTGAAAAGATAATGATTAAAGCAAATTGCTTGTACATTATTCCCGTTGCTCCGGGGAAGAAAGATACCGGAACAAAAACAGCCATAAGCACTAAGGACGTGGCGACCACCGCACCGGTCAGCTCGTTCATTGCCTCACTGGCAGCTTGACGCGGACTCATCCCCGACTCCATTTTTGTCGCGATACCCTCAACGACGATGATGGCATCATCTACTACTAGACCTGTAGCAAGAACCAACCCAAACATCGTCAAGGTGTTGAGGGAAAATCCGAATACCAGAGCAAACGCTAGTGCCCCAATTAGGGAAACTGGAGCGGCAATAGCGGGAATGATGGTGGTGCGCCAGTCCTGTAAAAAGACGAAAATGACCAGAACCACTAGAAGAATCGCTTCGATGAGGGTGTGAAACACTTCTTCGATGGAGACTTCTACAAACCTAGTGGTGTCATAGTTAATCACAGCTTTCATCCCTGGCGGGAAATTTTTCTCTAATCCCGCCATCGTCTCTTCGACTGTTTTGGCAACGTTTAGTGCATTGCTACCGGGAAGTTGGTAAATCAACATGGCTACGCCTGGTTTACCCTGAACCAATGCTGATGAAGTATATTCTCTCGCACCCAACTCTGCTCGACCAATATCTTTAAGTTTTACTAGCGTACCATCTGTCTGTGTCTTGAGGACAAGGTTCTCAAACTCCTTCGCCTCTTTTAGCCTACCCTGTACCCGCAGGGTAAAATTGTATGGCTGATTCTCAGAAGAAGGTGACTGACCAATCCCCCCTGCACCAAGCTGGATGTTTTGGGAGCGAAGTGCATTGGCGACATCGGTTGCAGTCAATTTTCGACTGGCAAGAGCATTGGGATCGAGCCAAAGCCGCATCGCGTACTGGCGTTCGCCAGAGATAGTAACATCGCCAACACCGGGAATCCGTTTAATGGTGTCTATGACAAACAAGTCAACGTAGTTGCTCAAAAAGATATTGTCATACTCGTTATTTTCGGAATAGAATCCATAGACAAGGAGGATGCTATTTGACCTTGATAAAGTGGTCACACCAGTTTGTCTAACAGCATCCGGTAGGGTGGGTTCGGCGATCGCCACCCTATTTTGTACGTTTACCTGATTGATGTTTTTGTTAGTGGACGTATCAAAATAGACTGAAATTGTACTAGAGCCGTCATTACTGCTTGTCGAATTGATGTATTGCATACCCTCGACCCCGTTGACCTGCCGCTCAATCGACGTGGTCACCGTATCTTCCACCGTTTGGGCATCAGCGCCAATATAAGTACTCGATGTTCGGATCTGAATCGGAGCAATATCAGGCAGGTTGTTGATGGGTAACAGTGGGATGCAAATGCCACCCACTAGCAGAATCAGGAAGGTGCAAACCGTGGATAGGACCGGTCGCTTGATAAAAATGTCAGCAATTGACAAGATAACCATGAATTCTCGCTCCTAAGACTGTGGTTGAATGAGAGTACCGTCTCGCAATTTGAGAATGTTTGACACGGCAATTTGCTCACCAGCTTTAATCCCCTCAATCACCTGATAACTGCCTCCTTGAATGTCACCCAACTTCACAGGTCGTTGGTGCACGACCTGTCGTGATTTCCCACCCTTCGTGTCTTTCTGCGCTACAAATACAAAGTTTTGCCCTCCGATACGAGTTACAGCAATGGTGGGAATCAAAACCCCATTCCTTGTGTTCCATACAATTCTTGCCCGGACATACTGCCCATCTCGCAAGCTCCCATCTCGGTTGGGAAAACGAGCTTTGCTCAAGATGGATTGTGCGCCTGTATCCACTCGCGCTGAGATAAAGTTAACGCTCCCCATAACCAAGCGCTTGCCAGTATTCGCGTCAATTAACTCTGTCGGCAACCCCAGACGCAGTTGTGATGAGTAGTTGGAGGGAACGGAGATCCGCATATCAATAGATTCGTTTTTGGTGATGGTGGTCAGGGTTTGACCAACATTGACGTAGTCCCCGACTTTAACCAAGAAATCACCAATCTCACCATTAATGGGGGCAAGTAACTGTTTGTAATTGAGATTTACACGGGCAGCAGCGGTATTTGCCTCAGCCTGCCGGACATTAGCCTCTGCCTGACTTATAGCGGTTTTGGCTGCATTTACCCGCTTCGAGGCAGCTTGAAAGTTAGCGATCGCCGTGTCTAAGTTTTTTTGGGCAATGTCCAGTTGCTGCCTCGCTTGCGCTCCCTCTCTCACCAGTTGCTGAGTTCGCTCGAACTGTGCCTGCTGCAATTTCACGTCCGCCACGACACTAGCTCGATCTGCCTCTGCTACCTGAAGCTGCTCAGCGGCTGTCGCACGGGCAGCTACGGTTGACTTAGTGGCAGCGACGGCGCTAGCAACTTCCGCCTGAGTTTGATCGAGACTGAGCGACAAAATGGCTGTCCCCCGCT
This sequence comes from Scytonema sp. HK-05, assembly GCF_963872035.1. Taxonomy (NCBI): domain Bacteria; kingdom Bacillati; phylum Cyanobacteriota; class Cyanophyceae; order Nostocales; family Scytonemataceae; genus Scytonema; species Scytonema sp. HK-05. The sequence goes on along the minus strand of NZ_CAWMYC010000148.1, from coordinate 46,286 downwards.
CAACCCGCTTCCCACTTGAAACGAAAATCTTATCAATCCGACCCTGAACCTGCGGCTGTAATGATACTCTTTCCTGAGCTTCCAGCGTTCCTACAAACTCAGAGCTTCTTTCGATTTGATTGGACTCTACTGTTTGCACCTTTGTAGCAAGAGGAGGTGGTGTAACTGCTGTTGCTGTTGCTGTAGGGTTATTCCCTTTGGTACAGGCGCTGGTAAGGACAGAGGCTAGAAACGCTGTTCCTAAAAGCTTTGTTGTGAGTAAAATATTAACTTTTAACATTGGAGGTGTTTAAATAGGTCAGCGTGAATAAACATACCTTGCGTGATGACCGAAGCGTGGTTAGTGGTTAGTGGGCGGGATACAAATAGATTAATGTTTGTTTACATAATTGGGTTTATTTGTGCTTATCTACTTAGCTATGCGTATAATAAGTGTTTACTCTAGGAATTTTTTGTGAAAAATTATAAATAATAGCACTAGAATAAGCAGGAATAACACTGTTACCGATTTATAAATCCAGCTTCTTTAGCTTCATTCAACTTGTAAAATTTGTTCCAATTACAGCAGCGATATTGAAACCAAATTTTGTTGTTTGATTCGTACCTAATGAAGGATAGCTTTTCATTGCCCCAAGCAAGATGGCGATCCAGCACCGCAATCCAAGCAAGCTTTGATGCAACTGCAACTAACTCATCAGGGTCAAATGGCTTTGCTACGTATGTAGAGAACCCTGCATTGAGAGCAAGAGTAAGTGCCTCCTCCGTCGCTAGTGCCGTCAAAGCTATGGCTGGAATCTGTCTTACCTCTTCAGTTAGGTTCCTGACTTTACGAATCAGCGAATAACCATCCTCTTTTGGCATAGCGATATCGCTTATTAGAAGATGCGGTTTTAATCGCGTAATTCCTTGAAGGGCTTCACTGACTGATGCTACGAGAGTGACTTGTGCATTATACTCATCAAAAATGACCTTTATCAAGTCAAGAGTATCAGCATCGTCATCTACCGCCAGCACACGTAAACCCTTTAGGACTTCTAGGGCAACCATAAGCTTAAACTCTTTTTTTTACATCCCGTGAAAAGTCGGGTTATTTATCTGAAATACCAAGCGTAAAAGATTTAGAGACAAGGCTGAACGCCTGTCTCAAACCAACCGCATTTACTTTCACTTTCTAAGGCTGAATTCTTTAATCTCAGCCAAAAGACCAAGTGCTTTGGCAACGCCTTCTCCATAGGCTGGATCTGCCTTTACAAAATGTGCAAGCTGCCGCTCAATGATAAACTGCGGTACATCTTGGATAGCTGCTGCAATATTGTGAAAAAGTCGTTGCTTTTCGTCTTCTGGCAGTAACCGGAATAAATTGCCAGCTTGAGTATAATCGTCGTTGCCAGCACGGTGATCGTAACGGTCAGCATCACCGGAAATTTTAAGCGGCGGTTCCTTAAAGTGTGGATCTTCAACTGGACCACCAAAGCTGTTCGGCTCATAGTTGACCGACCCGCCACCGTTGTCATCAAAGCGCATCAAGCCATCGCGGTGGTAAGTGTGCACCTCCTTTGCATGTGGGTAATTGATCGGCAGGCTTTCATAATTCACTCCCAATCGATAGCGATGTGCATCTGGATAAGACAGGATACGCGCTTGGAGCATTTTGTCTGGGCTGAATGATATTCCCGGCGCAACATTAGAGGGAGAAAAAGCCGCTTGTTCAATTTCTGCAAAATAGTTTTCCGGATTGCGGTTAAGTTCAAGAATGCCAACCTCAATCAATGGGTAATCTTTGTGTGGCCAGACTTTAGTTAAATCGAAAGGATTGTAGGGTGTTTTATCAACATCCGCCTCAGGCATAATCTGCACGTAAAAGCGCCACTGTGGGTATTCACCCCGCTCAATTGCGTAGAATAGGTCGCGCTGTGCGCTTTCGCGATCCTCTCCCACAATCTTTGCTGCCTCTTCGTTGGTCAGGTACCGATGCCCCTGTATAGTTTTGAAGTGGAACTTGACCCAAAACCGCTCCTGAGCTTCGTTGATGAAACTGAAGGTATGGCTACCATAGCCATTCATGTAGCGATGGCTCTTGGGCAATCCGCGATCGCTAAACAAAATCGTCACTTGATGCAAACTCTCTGGTGATAGAGACCAGAAATCCCACATCGCCGTTGGACTGCGAAGATTAGTTTTGGGATTGCGCTTTTGGGTACGGATAAAATCGCTGAACTTAAGTGGGTCACGGACAAAGAAGACTGGGGTGTTATTCCCGACCATATCCCAGTTGCCTTCTTCAGTGTAGAACTTGATTGCAAAGCCGCGTACATCCCGCTCGGCATCTGCCGCACCCCGTTCGCCTGCAACCGTAGAAAACCGTGCAATTACCTCGGTTTGTTTGCCAATTTGTGAAAACAGTTTCGCCTTGGTATACTGGCTGATATCATTAGTGACAGTAAACGTGCCATAAGCACCCGATCCTTTAGCGTGAACAACTCGTTCTGGGATGCGTTCCCGGTTGAAGTGCGCCATCTTCTCAATGAGATGAAAGTCTTGCATTAACACTGGACCGCGTGCGCCTGCGGTCAATGTGTTTTGGTTGTCACTGACTGGAATGCCAGCATCTGTCGTCAGGAATTCCTTTTCGTTGTTCATTATTTAATATCCATTTTCAGTCATGTTTACAGATTGTGGTGAGAACCGTCACAAAATGGAGCCTTACCCGTATGTTTGCATGCACAAAGGGCAACACGCTTTTTCTCTGTAATCTCAAATGCTATTGGTTTGAATCCAGTTCCTTTGTGAGCGCCATTGCAGAAGGGTTGATTGCTGGAGAGTCCAGAGCTACACCAGTGATATGTGCCAGGTTCCAGTTCTATCACTATTGGTTTCTTGTCAAAGATGACAGGTTCATTTGGTTGTTGATTTACTACCATTGTTTCAGTCCTCCGTGTTTTCCTTATAGTTCATGTGTTGTTTGGCAGGTGCACCATGATCTTGATGCGTTGGAGCAATCCCTAGAAATGTTCCTCTATGTATATGTATTTCAATGCATAGATGGAACTTTCTCTGTGTGTTGAACTAAATAATTGATGTGAGCAGCGATAAAGCCAAAATTAGGCAATCGCTGAGCATACAGTTATTCTAAGGCAGATGCGAAAGAGCTTGACCAATTTGCTAATAGTTCAGCAATCACCATGTTGGTATTAGCAATTCTCAGTTCTAGCTGACTGATGCGGAACATTGATGCATACAGAGCCTGTTGATTAATTGTTCCAGAGGCATTCATCACCGCATAAAGGTCATAGCCATGTCCAACTGCACTCTTGTTCTCCAGGAATTCTCTACTTTTGTGTTACTACCGACCGTTCCTTGTTTTTTTCTAGGTTGTTTGCCAACATCCCGTAGAAAGGTAAATGTTCGCGGAAAATGTCCAGTGTGCCTGGGGCTGTTGAGTTGCGCCAATCCTTTTGCAGCATTGCGGTAACAGTTGCCCAATTGCAGACCAAACAACCTGCCTGCTGTAATCGCAGAATTGAACTTAACTCAGATATCATGTCCCAACAGCCGGACGCATCATAGATACACCACACGTCATAGCCTGCTTTCAAAGCTGAAATGGCCGGAAAGTATAAACAGATGTCGCTGGTAACACCCGCCATGATCAGCTTCTTACGACCTGTGGCTGCGATCGCATCGACAAAGTTCGAATCATCCCAAGCATTGATCGGACCTGGACGGTAAATGACTTTCACATCTGGAAACAGATCGGCAATTTCCTGCATCAACGGACCATTGGGCCCTTCAGCATAGCTCACTGTAATCACCGTTGGCAGATTGTGCAGCTTAGCAGTTTTGGCAAGAGCAAGAACATTGCTGCGAAACTGATCCAGCCGAATATCTTGTACACCCAGCATGGTTCCAGTTTGATGATCAATTAATACCATTGCTGCATTGTCTGGCGTGAGAAACTCATGATACGAACCGTTTTGAGAATTGTTGTTTGATGTGATTTCCATGTGTTATTTTTACAATTTTGAACGTGTTGACTAAGTTAATTGCTTTGGATTCATCCAAGAATTGAAGTATTAAATCTGCAGTCCCAGCTTTCGACATACATGACCGTTCTGACTCAACTCGTGTGCTTGACGAACTTCTTTAAGGGGAAATATTTGCAGAACTGGTAGTTTAAGCGTTGCTGAAGCTGATTGACAATGTAGTAAGCTTCGCCACAGTGAGGACATTGATCATCGCCATATTTGTTAAAAACTACAAACAATAGCACTAAAATCAGCAGAAATAACATATGTCAATTCTTTCTTGTTGAAACCATAACCTAAATAATTGTTTACTTTTTCTCAATTTTTGAGTAGGGAAGATCGCTAAATTAAGGAAAAAGTTAACAAAATTGTTGAAATATTCAGTCGCTTGTCGCAAGTAGTTATATGTCAATACGGTTTAAATAAAAATGGCACTAATACCGTTTGTTTGTGAACCTGCATATATTTACCTCCCGGCTACGCCGTCCCCCCTTGCCAAGGGGGGACTACAGGGGGGTCTTTTATGTGCATCTTCACAATTGGTATAAGGCGAAATCTTTGAAGAATAAGGGTGAATGGCAGAATGGTTCGCTCGTTGGGGTTAAGCCGTGAAGAACACCATTCGACAAGTACCATTCGACAAGTACCATTCGACAAGCGACCTTAATGTTGATGCGGTATTCATGCAGGCGATCGCTAAAAAATTGTTCTGTACGTAGAAAAAGCTTCCAAGCCCGTAAAATAGGAATTTGATGCTTGGAAGTGAATATGACCAAGAAAGAATCATCCGTCAGAATCATTCGTCAGAATGTTAAACGCGTTTTCTCGTCATGAATTAAGAGTTCTGGTTCCTGAGAACTGGTTCCAAGCCCCCGAATTGATTTGTGGAAAAAAAGAAAGTCTTCCGCGTTGCCATACCCCCGGATTCCATCCGTGGGGATATTCTGATTACTGAGTTCTGTGTTCTGTATTCTTCTTAATACTTTTAATGTGTCGAATCGTCTAAAAATCCTCAAGGAAAAGTTTACGCAAAGTCTGGGATTACTTTTTCAAAAGGTTTTACCGGAGTCTGTAATTTAGCAAGCTAGTGACGAGATAAAAACCGAAAATGCCGTCGGCTGTTTGACCCAATAGTAACTCTGTGGGTGTTTCTATCTCAAGTTATAGATGATGATAAAAGTTGCGACAATGCAGCAAGGAAAATAATTTGTTATTTGATAGGAGAATCGGTAGAAATTCTTCAAAAGATATCAGTACGTACTGTCAAGCAAGGTCTAGATTACTAGAAAAAGTCTTAGAGAAATTCTTTGGTTCTATTGGACAAAAATTACAAGAAAAAGTAATACTAAATCCGCGTATTATACCTCCTTTATAATTTAGTCTGCGCAGGCGGACTTTTTTGTGTCCCTGTAAACTCGGCGCTTACAAACATCGCCAGGGCTTAAAAGGGGTTATAAAAACGGATTTGGTATAACATCTTTAAATTTATGGTGTGGTCACAGTATTAAAGTAGTAGATGGGTCAATCATATCGATGCCTAATATTGTTGAGAACTAGAAAGCTTATCCGATAGATGTGTAGTCAAAAGGCTAGTTGTGGGTTTCCAATTGCGAAAATTAGTGTACTATTTAGCATAGCTATAGGTTCTGCCGTTGCTTTGGTTATTGATGTTCTTAATACTTATGACATCCAATTAGCCAAAAAATTATATAAGTTTTTTAATTAGGGAGATGTGCTTTTAGGAGATAGAGCTTTTTGCGCTTATGCCGATTTGGTTTCTATTAAAAATCTTGGCTGCAACACGTTATTCCGTAAGCATCAATACCGAAAAAGCTTTATGTGAAATGGCAGAATTGTTGGTGATTGGGACAAGTTAGTAATTTGGCATAAACCTAAAAAATGCCCCAAAGGATGGGAGCATCTCCAGGGCAAACGCATTTACTCACATCTTGCACCTATACGAGTAAACCGCAAACAAGCTTACTTACAGCACATAAATCTAAGACTAAAAGAAGGAATGTCTTAAGTAAGCAGTAAACATATTTATTACTTTAAAAACGTGATAGTACTTAGAAAGTTGCTTGTTAATTGCAAAGGAATCAGGTTTAATCATAATGATAATCATGCGGAGGCTGGAGGAGAGGGCGAGCGTCGCTCGCCCTCTCCTCCCCAAAAAACGATTATCATTATTGTTGCCGGAATTTCTGTTCTTTAACTTCGAGTTTTGATTTGCTCCTGTACCCCAAAACATGAGAGAAAGGGCGTGAAATATCGAAATCTTTTAAAGCAAGAACAATGCTTGCCCACGCCCAAGAGCTAGTTTATAACTTATCGGAGTTGATGCCCACGCAATACCAAAAAGATAACCTAGAAGCAATGCTAGGATTATTCTTGGAGGGACAAGGACATCCTTTACCCCAACACTCTAAAACTAAATCTCCAAGTGCACGCTTGCCGATTTTTAAATATCAACCCTTGGTCAACACGGGAAATCATTCGTATTGTTCGCAACCAAGTATTGGAGACTGTTTTAAAGACTTTATCTGAATCTGGTCAAGGACGTAGACCATTTTTACAGGTAATTGTTGACCTGACAACTCTTGAAAAACGTGGAAAATTCAAAGAGTTTGAGAATTTAATCTCCGTTTATAACGGTAAGAGGGGATTACATCTGGTGGTATTATACTTGGTAATCGGAAGATGGCGAATTCCTTGGAGCTTCCGAGTATGGAGAGGTAAAGGTACTCCAACACGTCCGCACAGTTAGGGTTGAAATTAGTCAAACGTTTACCAAAATTACTAACTAAACACTTTCAGGTAGTCATTTTGGCTGATACAGCTTTTGGTAGTGTGGAATTTCTCCACGGTATACGCAAGCTTAAATATCATGCTATTACAGGTCTGGCGATTAACCGTAAACTAGTTTATACAAGAATTTTAGGACGTTTACACAAACAGGGACAGCAAGTACGTTTAGTCGGTTTAAAGTTTCCTGTTACTGTGTCTTGGTATTACCTCAAGCGCGACAAAGGAAAGCGAAGAATTGCGTTTTGTTTTGTCCACTAGACCTATTAAAGCTTCTACTCTTAAGTGGTGGGGTAAGCGCAGATGGCAGATTGAGGGATGGTTTAAAACCGCCAAACATCGTTTTGGTTTACACCGTTTTGGTCAGGGTACTCTACTTGGGATGTATCGTTGGTTTATTCTTTCTCTTACTGCTTACCTCATAGCTCATTGGACTTATTTGGAAATTCACTTCCCATTGCCACCTGATTGGGGTAAGGCTACACAAACTGCCCTTGAATCTATTTTTCCTCAAATAGTCGTGTCTCATATGTTACTTGATATTGAGCGATTGATTCCTCTTGCACGTAGTTGTGGTTTTAACATCAATTTTTCCAGGTGCAAGATGTGAGTTTAAATAGACCTTGACAAAAAAATAAATACAGCACATTGCAAGTAAATGAAGTACAACCCTGTTGTCTCAAAGCCGAGACACTAAGCCTTTTTTACTTCTGACTTCTGACTCCTGAATTCTGCTATATCTTAGTGCCATTCGCCTGTAAGTATTTCAGAAATTACGCGTGTTTGCCCTGGAGGAATAACTATGTTGACTAAGTACATGATTCCATAAGTTCACGCGCGAAAACTTGAACGAAGACTCTGTGTACCTTTGCGTTTACCGAGCGCGCCCCTCTGCGTTTAAAAACGTTACGAATTAATGAAATGCTGTACTACTCCCTTCCCAGTCTAAGATTACCTATAGTGATTTACTCCTCTCTCTGTGTCCTCTCTTGCCTCGTGCGGTTAAAAAATAGGTATTCTTCTGGCGGTAAGGGAGTAAGTGGTTTAGGTATAGGGGGAATCAGGTATTTACACCCCCACACCCTATAAATTGATCAACTACTTGTGGGACGCGCAACATGCCCGTTCCTCCTATAAGAGGTATAAGATTTGAGTTAATCCACTACTTGCAGGACAATCTTACCCCTTGTTTGACCCCTCTGACCCAATTCGTGGGCTTTGTCCGCGTCCGCAAGTGGCAAAACCGTCTCAATATTTAGCCTAAGGAGTCCCGCGTCAATCAGCTGAGCAATCTCAGTAAGTTGTTTAGCGTTGGGCTGCACGAAGACCAGTTCTCCCCGAACACCATACGCGGCGGCGGTTTCTGCAGACGGTGGACTGACTGTGGAAACAAGGATACCACCTTTTTTCAGGACTCCCCAAGACCGCTCTTGCGTATCTCCGCCTATTGTGTCAAGTATGACGTCCACGTTCTCAACAGTATCCTCAAATCGGACTGCTTTGTAATCCAGGATCTCATTAGCGCCCAGTTCCCGCAGGCGAGCGTGATTTTGAGCAGAGGCTGTTGCAATCACCTGCGCCCCTTTCCAGCGTGCAAACTGCACCGCTAGCGACCCCACACCGCCAGCCGCCCCATGTATCAGCACCCTTTGCCCTGCCGAAAGTTTAGCTATCTCAAATAGTGCCTGCCAAGCCGTCAGCGCTACTACCGGCACTGCAGCTGCCTGGATTGGTTTGAGTGTTGTTGGTTTGAGCGCCACATCCGACACACCTGCAAGTACATACTCTGCGTAGGCTCCATTTCGAGTCATGTTTAAGCTGCCATACACAGGTGAGCCAGTCTTGAGGTTAGTGACACCCGGACCGACCGCCTCTAGTACACCTGCGACATCCCAACCAAGAATCAAAGGCAGTTTGTGCGCGATCATATCTTTCATCTGCCCAGAACGTATTTTCCAATCGATGGGGTTGACTCCAGCGGCTTGCACGCGGATCAGCACTTCGCCCTCACCTGGTTCAGGACGTGGAGCGTCTTCATAAGCAAGAACTTCCGGAGCACCATAAGAATGAATACGTGCTGCTTTCATGTTTGTCATCATGAGTTCTCCTATTCACAAAAATTGGGTTAGTACTTCCAGCGGTCAGGGAATTCTGGTTATTGCTGTTTGGAATAACGCTGTCCTTCCCCAGAATAACTCGGTTAGGTTTTTTATTCGGTTTATTGATGTCCATCCAGCTAGCATAAACATTTATAACCTATTCACCTTCAAACATTTTCAATATTGAATTAGGTTTAAATATAGTTTTCACCTTCAAAAAATTTTTGACCAGGTAAGATCCTTATGTTAAGCAAAATCTTATTAACCTAAGTTGCAGGTTATGAAATTCTGGATACCTCGTAACCATCAATTCATGCGAGCGCACACAACATTTGGTCAATTAATGGAAGACCCCGTGCTTCGCCTGCTACGCGGGTACAAAAATCTCCAAACTTCGGATTGACGCTTTAAAAACTATCTTAAAGTTTTTTATCATCTAAAACCGTATTTTTGTATGCAATTGCCTTTCCATCTTGAACGAGTATCACAGGATCGGCCTGTTTCATAATTTTTCTCCACCTCTTACATGAGTTTTGCTATTCTATTGCAAAAATTGTTTGGGAACACACAAAGCCGCTAAGTGAACTGTGCTTGTGTGGTAAGACTAAAAACTTTGATAACGAACTTGATCTAAGTTTCCATCATAAGTAAAGGTGCAGATATCCTTGTCATTGCTCTTTTCACTGCAGTCTTATCAAGAATGGAACGCTTCTCGTTTTTTAGTTTTTCATCCCTGAAAAGTTTTAACTCGAGAAAATGCTTAGGTTAACAAACAACTTAAACCATTTCCGCTGTTTATTGAGAGCATAAGTAGATTTGATAGCATGCCAGTTGCCAGCACTAAGTTCAGCTTTAACGTGCATATCTTAACTGGTGAAGATACGTTTGAAGATAAATAATATTATTCATAACTTTTTTCTTCTTTAATGCCATTACCACAATTAAGGGCAAAGGTGAAAAGTTAACTTTTCACCTTTTTCTTATTCCTTAATTTCCTCTCCCCTCTTCTTTCCTCCTACAAAGCATATTTTTACTGAGAAGCATATAGTCGCTAATTGCTAATTGTTGTATCACCATGAGCTATTAGCAGTTTTGAGAAACCAACGTTTATTTGTATGACCTACTTGTAATTTATGGAACAGGAAGGGTTTGCCAATGCATTGGGTACGAACCACTTGGAGTGAGTCGTCGATTAAAGTTCGACGCAGTCAGCAGCCAACGGTTAGCTTTAAACCAGCCGTTCAGGTGAAAAGTTGTCCTTGTTGCTCCCATCGGCTGTTGCAACATATTCGTAATAACCGTGTGTACTGGTTCTGTCGAACCTGTTGGCAAGAAATGCCGTTGCTGAATTTAGAAAGCCATAACTCATTATCCGCTTCTGTTACAACTATTAGTTTGGAAAAAAATTGATTCATTTTGGAGAACAAAAATGGTTCAAGGAGTAAAACAAATTCTTAGTAGGTACGGTAGATTGCACTGGTCTGAATATGGTGCAAAATTTCTTGGAACTGCATGTAATCTCTTTGTAGTACTCAATGCAGTTATCTTCAATTTTGGTAAGGGTTTGTCAATGAAGGCTTTTATACCTGATAAAGGTACTCGTTTGCTGATTACAGCGTTATTGTTTGCTGGTGGTGGGTCACTCTTTGCGATTTCTCCATTGGGGAAATTGAGTGGCTCTCACCTCAATCTTTCGGTATCAATTAACAACTAACGGCTTTCATCAGTAGTATTAAGTAAGTCGGTATAAATAAAGTTAACTGGTGAGAGTCCTTATTAGTCATTTGTCAAGTGTCATTTATAAAGAGCGAAGAACCTTGGACAAATGATTGATGACAATCAACATAGTTATGTTTATCTGCGCCCACTTACTTGTATTAAAGTTACAAAAACTGTGATTGTTAAAACTACCATATTATGGGACAAACTATCACACACAGAGATTTTCCTGTTGTTGGAAAAATCACTTTAAGCATCTTGAACTATGCCATTCTATTGTTGTTGGTTTCTTGCAACTCGGTTAAACTAGACGCTACATCGACCCTATCCCGCGCAGAAAGCGTTCCCGTAACTGCGTCTACACCACCTAACTTATTTAAAACAACGCCGCAGCCGTCAGCATATCTTGTTAAACCGATACAGATTTTCAAAAGCCCAAAATACTCTGAAGGAGTTGTCATTGACCGTGAGGGTAACCTTTACTTTTCCGAAACCAAAGCCGGAACTATTACGGTTTTACCTCCCATCACCTCCCCTCGAGTTTGGGCTAAAGTCGAAGGTGCTAACGGACATAAGATTATGCCGGATGGTACTCATATCATTGCTGCCAAAAACTCTGTTATGCAACTAGATGCCAATGGTAAACTCTTAAAGGTGGTTGTAAACGAATTTAACGGCAAGCCTCTAGAGTATCCCAATGACATCACGATTGATGAGCAAGGAGGTTTTTACTTTACTGACTCCGGTGATTCCAACCCCCAGACTCCAACCGGCGCGGTTTACTACGTGTCTCCTGAACAGAAAATTACCCGAGTGATTAACAGATTAGCTTTTGCCAATGGCATCCTCCTCAGCCGGGATGGTAAGCGCCTCTTTGTTAGCGAGAGTCATAAAAACCGGATTTTAGCCTATGACGTATTGTCACCAGGAAAAGTCGGACTACAAAAAGTGTTTGCTGAACTCCCTATCAAACAGGGAGAGCAAATCGACAATAAGCCTGACGGGATATGCCAGGACTCGAAAGGGAACCTCTACGTGGCTCATTATGGTATGCGTCAAGTGCAAGTTCTCAATTCTAATGGTCATCTGATCGGTCAATATTCAAGTGGCAACCTCACTACCAGCAACTGTGTTTTTGGCGGTCTAAATCAGGATTATCTCTTCGTGACTGGTGGTATGGAAACGGAAGATGGTTCAGGAGGAATCTACCGCCTAGATTTGGGGGTGCGATAGTTAGACATTCACTTTTAACAGTTACCAGTTATCAGTTACCAAATACCCGCAGTATCAGTTTTATCGTTCGGGGAAACACCACACCAAGAGCACCGTTCGTCAAGAGACGTGCCGTAGGCATAAGCGTTGGTGGCGGGTTTAAATCAGTCCTGAATCCTGAGTCGGTCAGGCGGGCGCTTTGGGGGATGCGCTCACCGCCACCAACCCTCTCTGGTGCTCTTGGTGGGGGACGCGCGACCACTCGTATTTAACTGATAACTGTTTACTGTTCACTGTTAAATCCCCCATTAGCCCGAGAAAGCGTCACTGTTCACTGATTTAACGCGATCGCCCGTATAGCCCCGCTTGGTGATAAGAGTTGATCTCCCCTAGTCCTGCTTGGAAGGGGGGGGGAATAAAGCCCTCCTTAGAAAGGGGGGTTGGGGAATCTTCGAGGATTGAACATGATTAACTCAACTGTATTGTCGTATAGCCTCGGCAGGTTTCTAGAAAAAACCTGCCCCCTATCCCAGAAGGACAGGGCAACTGCACAGAGTGCGGTTGGAGGCAAGGGCATGCTACGCCCTTGCCCCACTTTAAACAAAAATTACCAGCAGACAACAGATCAAACCTAGAGACTAAAACTATGACTAAGAAAATTATTAATCTGACACTCTCAGCAGTTGTTGAAGAAATTGAGGATGTTCTAGAAACTTATCCTTATCATCCCTATCGACAGCTTTTCTCAATTCCTGATTTACGTCAAGAACTAATTGCTTATGTTTTGAGTCGAGTTTCCAATCGTTATGTAGCAGTTGATGAAGAACAACAGCCTTCTTTCAAGTCCTTACATTTGCTTACAGAAGAAACATTGTGTATCAAAATTTTGATTCATAAAGGTATTGAAAAAATTTTTCATAAAAAAGAAGAACAGATCACTCACCGAATTCCAGGAGTCGTTGATCCAGGTTTCGCTCCTTCTAACTGGTTTGGCTAATATAGCAATCCTATTTCATACCAAATCCGTTTTTATAACCCCTCTTAAGCCATGGCGATGTTCGTAATCGCGGAGTTTACGGGCACACAAACAAAGTCCGCCTGCGCGGACTAAATTCTAAAGGCGGTATAATACGCGGATCTAGCATCATCTCTGAAAATTGACCTACTTCAGATCCCCGACAACTTTTACGAAGTCGGGGATCTTGTTTGTTCACGAATCATTTAGGACTGCAATATCACAAGAAGGCAACGATGGCAACCCATAACTTCCACGGTATGGAAGGAGAATAGACCGCCCCCCTGTTTCACAAACAACACTCGTACCGCACCTAATATTGCTAGTAGTGTTGGGAGGGGGACAAAGCCCCGCACCACGATAGCCGGGGAATAGCTACACAGTATTTGGGGTTGCTGTATCCTACAAGTGCATAAGTTGATTTTACTTACATCTATTACGAAGAGAGAAAAAACTTAAAAGCCTTAACTGTGGAATTGAGTGAACGCACCTACAAGCAGTATTTACGAGTTCCGTTTATATTATATTGAGGTAATTTTGTCAATGTGTAAGTCCTTGGTCATTAAATCAGTACCAGCCGCAGTACCATCTGTAAGGCGTATGGTGGGGAATTTGAACCCGCCCTTACGGAGATCTCAGTCCCCTCTGCCTGTACGCTTGCGCTTAATAATTGCCCCCGCTTGGGCGCGTCCCCTTAAGGCATTGGGGGGACTACAGTTCAGTTGAATTAAGCTCAACTTCATAGAGAAATGGTATTAACGTGTTCGCCGATATAGTGATACTTTTGGCGAACAAACGTAACTGACCTCTCTCCTACCTCTTTTTAACCCTCCCCTAAAAGGTTTGGTTCCAGGAGCAGCTTTTATTACTGAGAAGGGATAATTTGCTCCCCCTTGCCTCAAACGCAAAGGGGGCTGGGGCTTGCTACCAAAGCTTTCGGTGCAATAGGTGGATCTTTAAGTTACGCAAATGATGAAACTGATAACTAAAGCGTGCGGAGACTTGATAACTGATAACTGTTAAAAATTTTATGGAGTTCCGATTTATTAATAATTTCTAAAGTTTAAGGGACTTGCGTCTTTAGGAACTTTTTATGGTAATATTTGATGTATCACATATACCTTTTTAGGTGTTGCTCCGCCAGTTTGGTAAAGATTAAGTAGCAAGTTGTAGTTACAGTTCTAAAATAGTCCCCTTCATAGCACCTGAGGCATTGGTAGCTCCACTCTAATTATGTTACTGCTTGAAAGCTGGTGTTTATAATGAAACTCTCAAAGAACAAGCGTAAACGCGGTATTATTCTTACTCCGGTAGGATTGCAAAAACTTCAGTCTGCTAAACTGGCGGCTGAATTAAATGAAAATTATGGAAACAGGTACACCCTTGAAGATTTAGGGGAACGCATTGGAATCAATACTGCTACGATCGCCAAGGTACTGTCTCGCGAAGACGGGGTTGACAAACGAACACTTGAGCTTTTTTTCCAAGCTTTTAATTTAGAACTCGAGAAAGATGACTATACGAACTCAACCCAATCTCAGCGCCTAGATTGGGGAGAAGCGGCTAATGTGTCAGTTTTTTATGGACGCACAGAAGAAATCGCCAGTTTAGAGCATTTGCTTGTTGATGAGCGCTGTAGATTAGTGGCAGTGTTGGGAATGGGGGGGATTGGTAAATCTGCTCTGTCTGTAAAACTTGCAGAAGAGATTAAGGGGAATTTTGAGTATATTATATGGCGATCGCTACGAGAAGCTCCTCCCGTTAAAGCTATCCTGGGTAACTTGCTCCAGTTTTTGTCTGATGAGCAGGAAACAGAAGCTTCATTACCAGAAAGCGTCGGGGACAGAGTGTCGCTGCTGATTGATTATCTGCGAGCCTCACGCTGTCTGCTGATACTAGATAATATGGAGTCGATTTTGCGTGGTGGTAGTCGAGCGGGAGTTTATCGAGAGGGATATGAGGGGTATGGGGATCTGCTCAAACGGGTGGGAGAATCAACTCACCAAAGCTGCTTGGTGGTTACAAGCCGGGAAAAACCGAAAGATGTGGCGTCATTAGAAGGAAACACGCTATGCGTACGCTCATTCTGCCTAAATGGTCTGAAATCGGTGGATGGGCAGGAAATCTTGAAAATAAAGGGGATCACTGCTTCTGAGTCAGAATTCAGAAAACTGGTAGAGCGCTATGCAGGCAATGCCTTAGCTTTGAAGATAGTTGCTACGGCTATTCAAGATGTTTTTGATGGTAATGTTACTAAATTTTTGCAACAAGAAGCAACTGTTTTTGGTGACATTCATGAGCTTTTAGACCAGCAGTTTTCGCGCTTGTCATATTTAGAAGTAGACATAATGTACTGGCTAGCAATTAATCGTGAGCCAGTTTCGCTATCAGAGTTGCGAGAAGATATTGTATCACAAGTACCACCACAAAAATTACTCGAGGCGCTGGAGTCTCTGGTAAGGCGATCGCTTGTTGAAAAAAGCGCAGCAACCTTCACGCTACAACCTGTAGTTATGGAGTATGTGACTCAGCGATTAATAGATCAGGTTTGTAAGGAGATTGAAACTGGGAATATCGATTTGTTCAGGTGTCATGCTTTGATGAAGGCGACGGCGAAAGACTATGTTAAGGAGACTCAAGTTCGCCTTATCCTTAAACCACTTATAGATGGGCTGCTTGCTGTCTTTAGAAGCAAAAGAAATCTTGAAAATCAGCTAAGTAAAATTTTAGTAAGGTTGCGAGAGGAATCTCCGTTAGAACAAAGTTATACGGCTGGAAATATTCTTAATCTGCTTTGTCATATGGAGACAGATCTAAGCGGTTATGATTTTTCTCATCTCACTGTTTGGCAAGCAGACTTGCAGTGTCTGAAATTGCACGATGTAAATTTCCAAAACGCCAATCTAGCTAAGTCTGTTTTTGCTGAAGCTTTCGGTGGTGTTATATCAGTCGCCTTTAGCCCTGATGGAAAACTTTTGGCTACGGGACATACTAATGGTGAAATTCGCTTGTATCAAGTTGCGGATGGGAAACAAGTCCTCAGTTGTAAGGAGCATACCAACTGGGTGACGTCGCTTGCCTTTAGTTCTGATGGCAGTATCCTTGTTAGCAGTAGTACAGACTACACTGTGAAGCTGTGGGATGTCGGTACGGGAGAATGCCTTAAAACCTTGCAAGGACATGAGAACGAAGTTTGGTCAGTTGCCTTTAGTCCGGATGGTAACACGTTAGTCAGTGGCAGTCTTGACCAGACGATTAGGCTATGGAGTGTTCACACTGGTGAATGCAAAAGAATTTTCCAGGGACATACAAATTGGGTACTCTCAGTTAGCTTTAGTCCTGATGGTCAAACCCTAGCCAGTGGCAGTAGTGACGACACTCTCAGGTTATGGGATGTTAGCACTGGTGAATGCAAAAGAATTTTCCAGGGACATAGTGATGGAATACGGTCAGTCACCTTTAGTCCTAACGGTCGAACCGTGGCAAGCGGCAGTGAAGACCACACAGTGAAGTTATGGGATGTCAGTACTGGTGAATGCTACAAAACTTTACAAGGACATTCCAATTGGGTATTTTCAGTCGCCTTCAGTCCACAAGGTGATATCTTAGCCAGTGGCAGTTACGACCAAACGGTAAGGCTATGGAACGTTAGTATCGGTCAATGCCTCAAAACTTTCCAGGGATATTCCAGTTGGGTATTTTCAGTTGCCTTCAGTCCACAAGGTGATATCTTAGCCAGTGGCAGTTACGACCAGACGGTGAGGCTATGGAGCGTTAGCACTGGTCAATGCCTCAAAACTTTCCAAGGACATACCAACCAGGTACTCTCAGTAGCCTTTAGTCCTGATGGCAAGATGTTAGCGAGTGGCAGTCATAATCACACGGTGACGTCGTGGGATATCAGCACGGGTCAAGCCTTGAGAATTTGCCAGGGACATCGTGCTGGAATCAGGTCAGTTGCCTTTACTCCTGATGGTCAAACACTGGCAAGTGGGAGTGACGATCAAACGGTAAGATTGTGGGATGTCAGCACGGGTCAAGCCTTGAGAACTTGCCAAGGGCATCGTGCTTTGGTTTGGTCAATTGCTTTCAGCCCTGACGGTCAAATACTAGCGAGTGGCAGTGAGGATCAAACAATAAGACTGTGGGACGTTAGCACAGGTCAAACTTTAAGAACTTGCCAGGGACATTGTGCAGGGGTCTGTTCAGTTGCTTTCAGTCCCTGTGGAAGAATGCTAGCGAGTGGTGCTACGGAGCAAACATTCAAGTTGTGGGATGCTAGCACCGGGCAGTGCCTCAGAACCTTCGAGGAACATACAAATTGGGCTTGGTCAGTTACCTTTAGTCCAGATGGTAAGCTACTGGCGAGTGCCAGTTTTGATGGAACAATAAGGATATGGAGTGTCAGCACTGGTGAATGCCTAAAAATTTTGCAAGAAAATACAGGTTGGTTATACTCAGTTACCTTTAGTCCAGATAGCCGGACGTTAGCAAGTTGCAGTCAAGATTACACAGTCAAGCTGTGGGATGTTTCGGACGGTAAGTGCCTGAGGACTTTCCAAGGACATACAGGCAGGATTTGGTCAGTTGCCTTTAGTCCTGATAATAAAACTCTGGCTAGCAGTGGTGAAGATGAGACAATTAGACTGTGGGATGTCACAACAGGTGAGTGCTTAAAAACTCTGAAAGCGGAGAAACCCTATGAGCGCATGAATATTATGGGGGTTACAGGTTTAACTACAGCGACTATTGCTACGCTGAAAGTGCTGGGGGCTATTGATTGAATGGCGTTGCATATTTGCAGGATGAATTTTGTGTTCTTGTGGGATGGGCATCTTGCCCGTCCCTTGAATTTTCTGGGCAGGCAGGATGCCTACCCCACAAGAATCATCCCTAGATTCAGCAACGCCCATCGAATGATATTGTCAACTTAAGTCAGCGTTAAAAGACTAAGAATGACCTTGGAATATAAATTTGAAAATCTGCAACTGGTTGATAACCCATCTTCTGGTACAAATGAATCCCTGCGGGTGTAGCATGCAGAACTGTGCGGGAGATACCGCTATGCTGTTGTGCCTGTGCTAAAGAATGTCGCAGTACTGCTTCAGCGTAACCCTGTTTACGGAATTCAGGTAATGTTGCCACAAGCGCTACATATGACTTACTATTAATCAACAATGTCACAGCAGTAGAAACAGCCCTATCTTTGACATATCCTACAGAGCCAAATACTGTTGTCCCCCAGAACTCTTCAATTTCTAACATTTCACGGAACAACTGAGGAGGTTTTTCATAACTGATAGCATTAATATCAGCTACTGCTCTTCTGGTTTCTAAGTTTTCAACACGAATACAATCTAAACTAGGAATTGGTCTTACTGGAGGAAGGATGTTATCCGCCGCCATTCCAGTTATCTTAAGAAGTGGTACAAGTTCATGTCGAGACATGATTTCTGGAGCATGAGGACGAATTGACTCAGGCAGAAAATTTTCACATATAACTATTGACCAAGGCTGATTATATTTGCCAGCATAATCGTAAGCCAGTTTTATTTTGGCTTCCAAATCAGCTTCATCTTGAACAGGTTTGGATACAAAGACTACATTAAGGAATATGGTTGCTATATTGCTCCAAATGATAGCTAATCCGTCAATGTCAAAGTTTTCACCTCTTGGACATTGACTAACAAAGTATTTCCATGTTTCGATATATTGAGTATTAGATTCGATAACTTCTAAATTGAGCATTGTTGACAAGATCCATAATTCCAGTAATTTTCAGATAAATAGACCACAGTGATGAAACTACAGGGCTATTTCATTTCATACACGACCACCCGGAAAAATTTTTCACAGGCTTTTAGCCGAAGTGACAGAATTGTAGAGACGCGCCATGGCGCGTCTTTACATTGTCATCCTGATCACGGTTTTGGTCTTATCCAAATTGTATTGCGCTAAAAGGGACTGAAACTTACTCAGTAAATATTTAGTCTTATGCGCGAAGACTTTAGCTATTAGCCATAGGTTTCTAACCTATGGCGGTTATTGGGATTGGTGCAAGATGCCAGCCTAAATATTAATTTTTTTTAATTAAAGAATATAAGTAAGCATACCCGATTGTAATATCTTACTGGTAGAGCAATACCACATAACAATAAATTTATCTAGGGAAGATTTTTCGGTTAAGCAGAAATTTAAGCCTCTTTGACTAGAAGTTTTGCTTGCGCCATTAGGGCAGCAAGTGCGAACTAGACATTTCCAATTCAATGTTGTTACACATCGCGTGGTAACTTCTATGGTTGATATTGAATGGGTGCAAATTGCATCTGACAAAGTTGTGGTAGCTACTGCTGAACGCGCTTGGTTACATCAACTCGATCCTGCCCAAAGTGATAATCGCTTTGCCCAACCAATGGTTGGCACAGGCAGTGTAGCTACAACCCAGAAGCTCTTAGATGGATTTATAGCATTTGCTAAAACCTCTGTATCGTCAAAGGGCAAAGTGCCTACTTTGAATCGCTGGCGCTGGGTATGGCGGCTTGCAAGTTCCTACCATCTGTGTCACCCTACCTCACGACTCATGGAGCAAGCGCGAGAGCGTTTTGCTGCATCTGGTCGCAAAAGTTTGGCGCAGTGGGCTGCACAAAAAGCCAGAGAAGAACGGAATCACGACCAGCTCGCCCTGCTTGATATCGAGTCGATGGGCTATAAAGCTCTTGCTGTGGTGGAAGCGCTCGTTCCCCCTGCCGCAGTAGCTTTAATCGATTACTTCACTCGGAGCGCCCAAGCGACCGATCCAATTAATTGTGTTGGCTATTCTTATACAATAGAACGTCTAGCACTGCGTATTGGAGAGAAGTATATCCAGTCGGTAGAGACAAAGCTCCCACCGGGTACCCAAGCCACCCGCTGCTTGCGTGTACACAGTGGCGTTGGCAGCGATGTGGAACATGTGAAGGAGACGGTTCAGATGGTTGCGGATCTTGCTCCCCACGAACGTACCCGCGTGGCGATCGCTTGTTATGAAACTGCATTGTTGTGCTTCAGCCCACCCAATGAGGGCTACATATCAGATGAAGAACTTCAGAATGTGTTGAAACCACTAGAGTCTCATACCCAGATAAGAGTGAGATCTGATTTTCAGCAGGTTACAAAATGACCTGAAAACCTAGTAGCCTGTCAATTTTAATTAGAGGGCTTCGTAGTAAGCGCTTTAGCGCTAAAGCGCTTACTACAAACTACTTCTAACCCTCAATTATTTCTTGACAGACCACTAGTAGTCCGCCAAATCAACTATGCGCTCGTTTGTAGTCAGGACTTTAGTCCTGAAAAAGCGATAAATCGCTTACTACGAAAGAAAGCAAATTTTGTTTGGTAAACCACTAGTACAGCGGACGCGAAAATTTTTCGACAGTTTTAAATACCTGTAGAGACAGTAATGTACGGTCTCTACCGACGGATTATTTATGTCGCAGTGTACTAGGATAACGTTGCATTCTTCTGGGCATTTTTGACCTTACCGTCTAAAACAACTTCAAAAAGGACGTAATGATGAATACAACAATTGCCATCGAACAACAGCAGTCTTTAAACCAGGATTTCAACACCTGTCTGAACCAAAACAGCTTTTCAGTCTCAAATGACATCGAACTTGATTTGGAAAGCATCTTGGTTGAAGAATTTGAGCAAGGATTGCCAAACGACCTTGAATCAATGGTTTAAAACAAGTTCAAAAAGGACGTAATGATGAATACAACAATTGCCATCGAACAACAGCAGTCTTTAAACCAGGATTTCAGCACCCGTCTGAACCAAAACAGCTTTTCAGTCTCAAACGACATCGAACTTGATTTGGAAAGCATTTTGGTTCAAGAATTTGAGCAAGGTTTGCCAAACGACCTTGAATCAGTCCATTAAAACAACTTCAAAAAGGACGTAATGATGAATACAACAATTGCAATCGAACAACAGCAGTCTTTCAACCAGGATTTCACCACCCGTCTGAGCCAAAACAGCTTCTCAATTTCAAACGACATCGAACTTGATTTGAAAAGCATTTTGGTTCAAGAATTTGAGCAAGGATTGCCAAACGACCTTGAATCACTGGTTTAAAACAACTTCAAAAAGGACGTAATACCTACTTAGCGAATTGATAGTGATTTGAAGCATAGGGCAAGCAAGATGCCCGCCCTACAAGTTCATTTCAATTCGCTACGTTTTTCTGCAAAGTTGTACTAAGTAATTAACCAAACTTGATATTAGACATTCAGGAATATTGACTGTTAAATCAAGCCTGATCCATTAAAGAGATAGATAAGCGGAATCTATACAACATGGTTGTCAAGGTCGTTTGGCAATCCTTGCGCGAATTCCTTGATCATGATGCTTTCCAACTCAAACTCCATGTCATTCAAAATTTCAAAGTTGCTCTCAATCAGGCTGGTAATAGAGTAGTAATGATTTAAAGATTGTGGCATTTTCTTCTCCTTGTCGTTGTTTCAAGTAGTACTGTTAAGGGTGTCTGAGAAAAGTTGTCTTTGCTTTTTACGTTTTTCTGCAAAGTTGTACTCAGTAATGAATCGAGCTTGATATTAGACATTCAGGAATATTGACTGTTAAATCAAGCCTGATCCATTCAACGGACAGATAAGCGGAATCTATACAACATGGTTGTCGAGGTCGTTTGGCAATCCTTGCACCAATTCCTTGACCATGATGCTTTCCAACTCAAACTCCATGTCATTCAAAATTTCAAAGTTGCTTTCAATCAGGCTGCTAATAGAGTAGTAATAATTTAAAGATTGTGGCATTTTCTTCTCCTTGTCGTTGTTTCAAGTAGTACTGTTAAGGGTATCTGAGAAAAGTTGTCTTTGCTTTTGCGGTAAATACGTGAGCAGTTGATATTAGGGTTTCAGTTGTGGTTCTTTGTATGCTCTAGTGGTTTCAATACATACTCAAGTTCCTCCTCTGATATGTAGTTTTCCTTAGGTGGGCTGAAGCACAGCAGTGCAGTTTCGTAACAGGCAGCGGCGACGCGGGTACGCTCCTGGAGAGCAAGCCCCGCAACCATTGCAATCGTTTCCTCCACATGCTTCATATCAGCACCCACACCACTGTGTACGCGCAGGCAACGGGTGGCATCAGCAGTGTCTGGTGGTAGCTGAGCCTTTACCTTCTGGATGTAGTCCTCTCCTCTGCATATTGCTAGGCGTTCGCTCGTATAGCAATAGCCAACACAACCAATCGGATCGGTCGCGTACACACTTTGGGTGAAATAATCCACCAAAGTCTTTGCAGCAGGAGGGAAGAGCGCTTTTACGACAGCCTCAGCGTCATATCCCATCGACTGGATATCAAGCAGCGCGAGACGGTCGTGACCGGCTTCCTCTGTGGCTTTCTCTGCAGCCCACTGCGCCAAACTCTCGCGACCTGTTGCAGCAAAGCGTGAGAGCGCTTCCTCCATCAGTGCCTTTGTAGGGTGGCACAGATGGTAAGAACCTGCAAGTCGCCATACCCAACGCGTACGGGTTAAGGCAGGTGGTTTGCGCTTGGACTTCACAGTCTTCCACGCATATGCTACAGCCCCATCTAAAAGCTTTCGGGTTTTAGCTACGCTGTCTGCATCTATCTTCTTTGGGGCGAAGCGATCCCCGGTCTCTGCAACTGTAGGTTGATATACCCAATTGCGCTTGCCAGCCTTTACCACTACTTCGTCAGCCACAAAACCCGCTGATTGAGTATCAATTAAAAAGTCATTACGCATGGTTCGTTTCCTCGCTTGTGGTTGCTAGAGAATGAGAGAAAGTCACTCGTGGAAAAATTCTTCTTGCTTCAACTTGCCCATATACCAGTGGGGTTACTCAGATGAACTACGAAGCCATCCAGCTATGCTAGACCGAGGGCGAGCTAGAGAGAAATCTCACCGGAGTTGCTCGTTGCACTTGTTGAGTGCTAACATAATTGAATAGCGATCCCCAATGTAAAAACATCTGCATTGGCGATTGTGTAGGCGATGGTTTCCCGGTTAAGGCGATCGCGCTCTCCGGAATTGTTGTGGTAAGCACCACCACAAGCCGACCAGTCGCAAAATACCCCTGACAAGCTGCAAAAGCTGCTCTAGCTTTATGATGAAAGTGCAGTACGCGTATGAAACCGTGTTTCAGTGCCTGCCGCAGAAGTGCAATTGCACCTTCGCAGACACCAAACGCATATTGCACTCCCATATCCTCCAACATCTTGACCAGTGTCTCGGCTACCAAGACTGGTGTGCATTGCTGGCAAAGCAGGATATCCAACGGGCGATTTGAATGGACATCCGCAGGAGGCGAGCAGATTCCAGTTGACTTAGATGGAGAAAAAATCGAAGAGTCAGATGAATACTTTCGGTGCTTGGAATGATTTGGCGTGAATGAAACAAGGGTGTCTCGTTCTAACTTTTCAGTCGTGTTCCTGTAATTACGATGATCTGTAGCACTCATAATTGGTAAAGTAGATGCACATAGGTTGACAATTAGCCATACTTGTGTTGCTATAGGGCATCCGCAAGAAAGGCAATTGAACGCAGCGGCGGTGGTCGCGAGTGGTTCAACATATTAATGGTCACAGATGGCGATTGCACAGATGCCAGAGCAAGTTAGGCGATCGCTATAAATCTCATTAACATCTGACATATCATTGACAGATTCGATGTCATTATCAAGAAGCTTCAAAGTTAGCAAAGCTGAATAGGCCGTAGTTCACCAAAGTTTGCTGCCTTAAGTAGCCGCGTTAAACACCTCAGATTTTGCACATTTTGCGGCGGCTACATTACTCTAAGATACATACAGCGCTTTACATCTAAATAGGAGTACAGCTCTCCCCAATCCGAACCAAGGGATCGGGAAGGGTGCGCAACAGTGCTGCTGGGGTATCTCTGTAGTTTACTAACTTGGTATTTGATGTATGTATGTTAATGCAAAACTAGGGGGGTTTGTCAACTCTATAATGTATGTTCATAGCAAAATGCAAAGTAAATAGGATTTATGCATCGATATAGATTTGATTCTGTGTCTTAGACCTACCTGAAAAAGTGAAGGTTAGTTAACTTTGCTGAGATTTCCCCTATATTCTTCATAAGTGTAAGCAAAATCTACTTATGCACTTGAGGGATAGAAATAGTTTTTTTGCCAGCAAACCGCTCACAAACTGGACGTCTCACAACTACCTAAATAGGATTGATGCATTGACATACATCTAGTTTTGTGTATTAGATTTACTTGAAAAACTGAAAGCCAGTTAAGTTTGGTGAGATTTCCCCTATATTCTTCATAGGTGTGACCAAAATCTACTTATGCACTTGAGGGATGGAAATAGTTTTTTTGCCAGCAAACCGCTCACAAACTGGACGTCTCACAACTACGCAACAGTGCTGCTTGGCGCATGGAAACGACAAGATGTTTGCAAAGTGCGTAAGTTCTAGAAAAATTACTCCTGATCATGTTTTGCTCTTACAGCAGTTTTCAATTGGGTAGAACACAGGTTGGCTTGTAGGGGCACTTAGCCTTGCTGTGCCTTTACCATGTGGTTTGTAGTTTATGCAATTGAGAAGCGCTGTAAGGAATTCCAAATTAAAAAATATCCAACTTTTTCTTGTCACAAGTGGCATTAAGCGCCCGTCTTAGAAACTTGGCGGACAAGGATGCCCACCCCATACAAGATTGGATAATTTATTTGTTGGAAATCCCTTAAACGCAACACGCAACTTATCCCTAGTAGGTGCTTTGTTCGTTTAAAAGCTCTGTTGGTATGTAAGTTTTAAAGTCCTTTAGCACAAAAGTACTTTAGGCAGAAAGTACTTTTTCAGGGTCTAAAATACTTATTAAAACTCGTTGATTACTGCTCAAAAGCTGTTAAGCCCTAAGGATTCTCCAACAGATTCCTACATTTTCAGCCAATACTCTAAAAGTTATACATCGCATTCTAAAGTCTTGGCGCTAGAACACGCTTAATATCTTAAAGGAAATTTCTTATTGCAGCTAAATTCAGGACAATGCAATATGCACTGCAACTGCCCAACTGCCCTTGTCGTTCTGATTGGGTAATATGAATTCCAAAGTACCCTTTAATTGCAACGTTGGCGACAAAAGCATAGCGAGTGACACATTTGGCCAATCATCAACTATACTCTGTTGAAGTCGCTGTCGGGTAACAGACTCAATCTGTGATGGCAAGAGAGAATGTCCAGGCAAAGCGGAAGAATTAGACATGATGCACCCTTCTTTTGTATGAAGTAGTCCTAAATGTGTCAGGGTATATAGCAGCAAGTCATTGATAAACAACTCACTCCAATACGATTTTTCAAACCTTTTAGAGACGTTTGAGTTCATCTGCTTAAATCACAAAGACTTTGATGACTTCATATTTTATACCTCGATACAACTGCTTTTTTAAATAGCTCGATCTACAACTGATTGCAGATATGCACTACAAACTAAATTCCGTAAGCAAGCCATAAACAATGTAGCTATAAAAACATCAATGAAAAGTTATTTAAACTTTTTTTAATTTTTTCTAGCCCATTGTTAGCTTGATCCTACTACATTTTTACAACTTTAGACATATCCACAAAATTTTTTATTTTGCTGTGTAACCTAGATTCTGCCAATACCCTTCAATTCCAATTTATTTTTTCGCTTTATTCCCTGAAATTGCAAGTGATTCAAAAGTACAGGTATTTGACCT
Source organism: Scytonema sp. HK-05 (assembly GCF_963872035.1). Taxonomy (NCBI): domain Bacteria; kingdom Bacillati; phylum Cyanobacteriota; class Cyanophyceae; order Nostocales; family Scytonemataceae; genus Scytonema; species Scytonema sp. HK-05. Next base: position 20,691 of record NZ_CAWMYC010000148.1, on the reverse strand, counting down.
CTATCTATAGACAGGTATAATTTGTGTAGTCCCAAATTTCTAACCTGAGGAAGAAAAGCGGTATTTTGAATGTGGATTTGGTATTACAGGTTGGCTCAACTCTTGATGAGTCTGGTAAGACAAACATTGCTCTGTTCAGGCAATTGAAAATTTAAATAGCAAAATAAATTGCATTTTAAATTTTCTTTTATTGCTCATGGTCGTTTTAGTGGACTGAAGTTCTCTGTTACTAACTATTTCAAGTCTGTAAACTTTTGTCTATTAAAGATCCATAATTTAAAGACAAATTTAACAGCAATAGGCATTGATGTGCTGAAAGTCTTATTTTGTTCTTATATTCTTCACCTGGAACTGTCGCATCAGGTATTTTCCGATTTTTGAAAAGCTGAGAGTCTTTAATTATAACCGCGATAGGATGCTCAATGGGACTACCACAAGTGTAATTTTTTTATAAATGGAGACATTTTGGCAAAATAGTCGTAATACCAATGCTGTATGAAGATGCGCCCCCTTAAGACCCCCCCTGTAGTCCCCCCGATGCCTTGGGCAGAGGAGAGTGCCGGGGGTAAATATATTGCAGCTTCACAAAGAAACGGTATAAGCATTCAGGTGGGCCACCTTCTATAGAAATTTAATTAAAGCGGCAAATACCCACAAGTACAATCACCCATTTCTATCCATTGCTTGATGAGCATATATAAGACAGAACGTATCGTGACTCGTTTCTGAGTGCAGAGCATTTTGAACTGAAGCTTTAAAGATTTTGGGACGTATCCTTTAACATCCTCAGACTCTTGGTTAGACAAATCAACAAAAGATTCGGTAATAGGGGCATCTGCTTGTATCCATTGCCTAATCAAATCCTCCAACACCTCACTCATCTCCAATTCTTTCTGTACACAGATAACCTTGAACCGAAGCTTTAAAGTTTTCGGTATGGCTCCCTTAACAACTACAATTTCGTCACTATCTTTCTTAGCCACAAACTTATAAATTCTGGTATAGTAGTCCATTAAGAATAAGAAATTTGCCTTACTATTATAAATAGCAATTGTAGATGATTCGGTAAGCTGAGAAATTCAGTTTTTTGAAGAAACCGGGTTTGTGAAAGCAAGATTTCTTACAACTTCAATCAAATTGCTATAGTTCATTGCTTCTTCGTTGACAAAACTAAGCTAATGTGGTTATAAGTTACATATCTGTTGTTAAGACGGTTAGCGGTTAGTCGTTTAAATCCTGATATCTTGTACCAAAAAAAGTTAAGGTAACTGACCAGAAAGAAAAAGGTACAAGCCCCCAACTTATGGTATGGAAAAAGAAAAAACGTATTTCATCGAGTAGGCGCAAGCGTCTACGGCGTCCGCTGACTCAAGCCCCTAAATTTATTTATGGGGTTCTTACTTTTGACTTTTGACTTTTGACTTCCCCGTTCGCGTAGCGTGCCCGAAGGGCTTAGGGGCTGACCTCTCCCCCTACCCCTCTCCTACAAGGAGAGGGGATAATTTGCTCGAGGGTAAGCACATCTAAATTAGACTTGACAAAATTATTGGTTAATGGATAAACGAGAAAGTCAGGATTTATTCTTTGATTAATTTTCACGCATGTGAAGGCGATCAGCTAATCATCGTCAATAAGCAAACGTTAATGCAATTATTTTGGGCTTTATTGACACTTAGGTATTCTTATCGACAAGATGCACTTACCCTGTAATTTGCTCCCCCTTGCCTCGTAGGAAAGAGGGCTGGGGGGTTAGGTTTTTAATTCGCCAACAGTGTCCGTAGGTAAGCACTGCACACCCTACAAATTGAGCTTTCTAGTAATTCGCCAACAACATCCTTCAATTTGGAGATTGTTGACCTCCTGTGCTTGTTGACCATGTCTTGTTTTTCCCAACACTCCTGTTTATTAAATGATCCAATTTAGTATTATGCACTCTGAAAATTTTGACAACTAAAGAACGTTAACTTAAGGCGAAACTTAAACAGCGGTTTTCATGCTATCGAACCAACAGGGGAAAGCGTAGCGTTACCCTTGCCAACTTTTACCAAAGCATTGTCAGTTTTTGGAACAAAACCATGTTCTCCCCCATATTCTGCATACTGCTGAATGAGTTTTGCCACTAAACCTGTCCACCCCGTTTGATGGCTAGCACCAATTCCGGCACCGTTATCGCCATGAAAATACTCATTGAAAAGAATCAGATCGCACCAATGAGGGTTTGTTTGGAACGTTTCTGTACCGCCATAAACAGGTCGCCGACCAGATGGTTCTTGTAAGAAAATCCGAGTCAGCCTTTGAGATAACTCAGCTGCAACTTCCCAAAGTGTCATCATTTGACCAGAACCAGTCGGACATTCCACTTTGAAATCGTCGCCTAAGTAATGATGAAATTTTTGGAGTGACTCGATGATCAGATAATTTATGGGAAACCAAATCGGTCCACGCCAGTTGGAATTACCACCAAACAGACTGGTGCTGGATTCAGCGGGTTCGTAATCCACCCGGTATTCTTGACCATCTATTGCAAGAATGTAGGGATGGGACGCATGAAATTTAGAAACAGCGCGGATACCATAGGGACTTAAGAATTCTGTCTCATCTAGCATTTTTTGCAGGATGCGGCGGAGTTTATCTCGATAGGCGATCGCTAGCAGTCTTCTGGCACCAACACCAGGTGTTTCCATACAAGCGACATTTCGGCTCAAGTCAGGACGATTGCGAATAAACCACTCCATCCGCCGTCTAAAGCCTGGTAACGTCTTCAAATCTTCCGGTTCCAAAGTGGTAACGGCAAACAGTGGAGATAACCCTACTATCGAGCGCACTTTCATGGGACAATGGCGACCATCGGGCAAATGCAGCGCATCGTAGTAAAAACCATCAGCTTCATCCCATAAAGCAATTTCTTCCTCGCCAATGCCGTCTATAGCATCAGCAATGTAAAGGAAATGTTCAAAAAACTTGCTAGCAATATCTTCATAAGTTGAATTGTCTTTTGCCAGTTCCAGTGCGATCGCCAGCATATTCAGACAATACATCCCCATCCAGCTGGTGCCATCCGCCTGATTAATGTGTCCACCTGTGGGAAGTTCAGCACTTCTGTCAAAAACACCGATATTGTCCAATCCTAGGAAGCCGCCCTGAAAAACATTGTTTCCTTCTACATCCTTCCGATTCACCCACCAAGTAAAATTGAGCAGTAACTTCTGAAACACACGTTCCAAAAAATCTTTATCAGCGCGACCATATATTTTTCTTTCTATTTGATAAATACGCATCGCAGCCCAAGCGTGAACAGGTGGGTTGACATCGCCAAAAGCCCATTCATACGCTGGAATTTGACCGTTAGGGTGCATGTACCACTCCCGCGTCAGTACATCTAATTGGTACTTGGCAAAATCTGGGTCAATCATTGCGAGTGGGATCAGATGAAACGCCAAATCCCAAGCTGCAAACCAAGGGTATTCCCACTTGTCCGGCATAGAGAGAATATCATCATTAAACATATGAATCCACTCATGATTTCTGCCGCGCTTGCGTTCGGGTGGTGGCGGTGGGTTCCCTGGATCGCCTTTAAGCCATTCTTCAACTACGTAGTAATAGAATTGCTTACTCCACAGCATACCAGCAAATGCCTGTCGTTGCACATTCCGCATATCCTCAGATATCTGGAAGGGACAGATGCGGTGATAAAATTCATCTGCTTCTGAGATACGATTTTGAAAAATTGTCTCAAACTCAGCACCAAACGGTTCCACATCTTCTTGTGTCCCCTCTTGATAAGGGGGAGTATCGCTTAACCGCAATTGCACTATTTTAGTTTCGCCTGCACCGATTGACAATTCATAATAGGCTGAGGTTTTGGTGCCGATCAGATTCGGATTGACAGCTTCTTTTCGACCATGTACCACATAATCGTTAATTCCATCTTTAACGTACCCAGAAGCGTTCTTCACCCCAAATAATCTTTCATAGTTAGTTTCATTTTCTGTAAATAGCAGTTGGGTTGCACCATCACAGTAAAGCCATCTATCTCCTAGCGTTGGATGCGAAGCTTCTATGATGCTTAAGTCAGTGTCAGATTTGAAAACCTTTAGAAAAGGCTTTTCTTTACTGGTATCCCAAGACCAGGTATTCCGAAACCAAAGAGTCGGCAAAAGATACAGCGTTTTTGCTTCTGGTCCCCTGTTAATAATACTGACTTTAATTAAAATATCTTCAGGTGAATTCTTCGCATACTCTACAATGACATCAAAATAGCGGTCATCACTAAACACACCCGTATCAAGCAATTCAAACTCACAGGCTTTGCGACCTCTGTTGCGATTTTCTTCAACTAATTGAGCATAGGGGAAAGCAGCTTGAGGATATTTGTAAAGATACTTCATGTAGGAATGCGTGGGGGTATTGTCCAGATAGAAGTAGTATTCTTTAACATCTTCCCCATGATTGCCTTCACTTCCTGTTAAGCCAAACATTCTCTCTTTGAGAATGGCATCCTCACCATTCCACAGAGCAATGGCAAAACAAAGTCGTTGGTGGTTATCTGAAATTCCGGCAATGCCATCCTCTCCCCACCGATAAGCGCGGGATCGGGCTTGATCATGGGTGAAGTAGTCCCAAGCTTCCCCAGTCGCGCTGTAATCTTCTCGCACTGTTCCCCACTGTCGTTCACTTAAATAAGGACCCCACCGCTTCCAGTACTCTGTGCGATCGCGAGCCGCTGCCAATCTTGCTTCTTCTTGAGTCATAATTTTCTTTCTAGATAATACAGCATATTGCAAGTAAATGAAGTATAACGTTGTTGTTTAAAAGTCGGACAGAAAGCCCTTTTTACTTCCGACTTCTGACTTCTGACCCCTAAATTCTGCTGTATCTAATCACATTACTGTTCTTGATAATTCCAGAGCAAACCACCATCCACAAAGAAGGTTGTACCTGTCACATAATCAGCATCAGAGGAGGCTAGGAAAGCAACTACTGAAGCCACATCTTGCGGCTTGCCTAAGCGACCCAATGGGATATTCTTGAGTAAAGCATCCAGCTTCTCTGGATCGTTTAAAAGCTTGGTATTGATAGGGGTCTCAATCGCTCCTGGTGCGACGGAGTTGATCGTTATTCCAAAAGGTCCTAGCTCAATAGCCAGGTTGCGCGTCATCATTTTGACGCCACCTTTGCTAGCACAGTAAGAAGTAAAGTGTGGGAAAGGGAGTTCTTCATGGACTGAACTGATGTTAATAATCTTTCCAGTCCGTTTGGTCTCAATTAAGTGCTGGACGAAGGTTTGAGTTACAAAAAACACACCTTTTAAGTTGACATTAAGCACTGCGTCATAATCTGCTTCTGATACTGACCAAAAATCAGCGTTCTTTTCAATGCCAGCGTTATTCACTAAGATATCTAGTTTACCGAAGTGTTGGATACCCGACTCAATCAACTGGCGGACTTCGCTTACTACACCCAAGTCTGCCTTAACAATGAAGCCAGAGCGTCCTGTGGCTTCTACTTTGGCTAGCGTTTCCTCGGCACCCTCCCGATGGCTGCGGTAGTCAATCACGATGTCTGCACCTTCTTGGGCGAGACGCGCTGCAATGGCTTGACCGATTCCTTGGCTGCTGCCGGTTACTAAAGCGACTTTACCTTCAAGTTTCAATGGTATTCTCCTTTTAAAGTAATGTGATGTCTGGGCGGGCGGGGACGCCCACTCCACAAGATGAATAATTTATTTCTTGGAAATCCCTTAGTGTGGGAGGATGTCACGCTAAAACTGGAGTTGGCTTGGCAAACAAATCGTGACCTTTAAGAACAGAAGCGATTCTAGATACATTTGCGCCGTGGTGCCTTGCAGCTTCCAGTCTCTCGTCCGTCACGCCTGTTTGGTCCATCTTTTCCCCAGCAGAACGTCCGTAAGGTCCCCACTGAAGTCCTGCCAAGTAGTAGCCTGGGGTATTTTTGGGAAGAGGCACCAGCACCATCCCCAGCTCAGCAAGGTTATTTAGCAGAGCCAGCATCGTGAGTTCAGATCCACCTCCAGCGTTTCCATAGCCACTGCCGGTTGCGAATATAGCACCAACTTTGCCAACCATGCTATCTTTCATCCAAAGCCGACCGCACACTGTATCGATAAATTTTTTGACACGCCAATCGGGGCTTCCCATGTGAACAGGCGTCCCAACAATAAGTGCGTCACTGGCAATTAAGTCATCTTTTGTGGCATCTTCCGCTAATTTAACAGAGACTTGAGTATCGGGGACTGACATAGCTCCTGACGCGATCGCCTCAGCCATCTTCCTTGTATTACCATAGTCTGTTGCATACACTATTAATACGTTAGCCATTTTTTATCTCCTTAGTTTTGTTTAGAGGTGAAATGAAATTCCCTATCTATGCCTGCTTCTGTAAGAGGCGGGCTGCCGCCTGGTCTACCAACCATAACAGCGTCCCTTGTTTTGGACGGATAATTTGAGCGGGAAAGCGATCAGGCTCAGGATTGCCCTCCAAAACTGCTTGCAATGCTTCGGCCTTTTCTGCCCCACTAACGAGAAAGATCGTGCATAGGGCATTATTTAGCACTGGTGGTGTCAGGGTAACTCGGTACGTATTCTGCTTTTCTACCCAGGGAGCAGCGACGAGATGTGTTTGTTCGTGGATAGCATTGGTTCCTGGGAATAGGGAGGCGGTGTGTCCATCCGGTCCCATTCCCAAAAGCACTAAGTCAAAGCGCGGCCACTTCCCCTCGTGCAACTCAAAGAAATCCCGTAATACTTGCTCATACTCGTCTGCTGCTTTACCAACGTCTGGATTTTCAGTTAAGATCCGGTGTACGTTTTCTGGTGGAACAGGCACTTGAGATAGCAGGCGCTGTTGCACCATGCGGTAGTTACTATCGGGATGGTCTGGTGGGACATGGCGCTCATCACCCCAGAAAAAGTGAACTTTGTTCCAGGGCACTTGTTCTCGAAACGATGCGGTATTGCTAGCTAATAACGTGTAAAGACTTTTGGGTGTCGAGCCGCCAGCTAGGGCAATGGTAAAAACCCCTCGTGCTTGTACCGCTTCTTCAGCCCGGTGGACAAATTCCTCTGCAGCTTTTAAGCTAAGCTCTTCAGTGTTTGTGACAACTTGGACGTCAAATACTGATAACATGGCCCGTCCTTTCATGGGTGTGAGAGACTAAAGAACTTCTCTGTAAATCTCCATGATGCTGTTGAGCAGCCGCAGCGCATCAGACTTGGGCCGCTGGAACGAGTTGCGTCCGATAATCGAGCCAAACCCACCGCCATAGTGAATAGAGCGGATCTCATCAAGTATTGTTTCATCGCTTTCGGTTGGACCACCAGAGAAGATGACAATACGCCGTCCATTGAAGGTACACTGTACCACGTGACGCACTCGCTCTGTTAACGTTCCAATTGGAATTTGCTCTTTTTCGTAAACTTTGCGTGCCGCCTCTTGCTCGATATGTGCAGTCGGCAGCTTCACTTTGATGATATGTGCGCCTAGCTGGGCGGCAATCTGTGCAGAATAACCAATGACATCAATCGCGGTTTCACCCTTTTTGCTCAAACCGGACCCACGAGCGTAAGCCCAAATGACCACCACCAAGCCACAGCGCTTGGCTTCCTCAGCGTAGGCGCGGATCTGCTGATACATCTCCATCCGATGTGCTGAGCCAGGGTAGATAGTAAAGCCAATGCCCACACACCCCAAGCGTAACGCATCTGCCACGCTACCAGTCAAAGCCTGGTTTGGGTCTTGCTCATCGAAGAGGACATCGTGGTCGTTGACTTTGAGGAGTAAGGGGATCTCACCAGCAAACTCCCGCGCCCCTGCTTCCAAAAAACCTAAAGGAGCAGCATAGGCATTACAGCCAGCCTCGATTGCCAGTTCAAAGTGATAGCGAGGGTCGTAAGCAGGTGAGTTAAAACCAAAACTACGCGCTGGTCCGTGTTCAAAGCCTTGATCCACTGGCAGGATCACCAGTTTGCCAGTGCCTGCAAGTTTGCCGTGGTTGAGGAGTCGGGACAGGTTGGTCAGCGTCCCTGGATTGTCGCTGCCGTACCAGCTTAAGATTTCTTGCACGTGTTTGTTCATCTTGTTTCTTCCATCTGATAAACTGCGCTGGGGGCGTGAGCCGAACTTTGGCTGACCAAAATGTAGCGTTCTACTGCATTAGCGAAGCCTTCATCTTCGTTGGAGGTAGTCACATATTTGGCGCTGTGTTGCACCTCCAGGCTAGCGTTGCCCATTGCGATGCTCAGACCGCTTTTGGAGAACATTGGTACATCGTTAGGCATATCCCCGATGGTTGCAATCTCTTGAGTGGGAATTGCCAGCATTTGTGAGAGCCGCTCGACCACAAACCCTTTGTTAGCGCGTGGGTGCGTTACGTCCAGGTAATAGGGCTGGGAGCGAGCAGCAGAAACCTGCTCCCCACCACTTGAACTCGCTCCAGCCTGACAGCAAACCTGTTCTCTAAACTCCCGCTGGGTGTCAGCTTCGCACCGCGCCACTGCCTCTAGGTCGTCGCTAACGCCAACAATCTTTGCCACGTTGTCAAGTAAGTTATCAAATGTTGGCACAACTGTTGGCGGGAACTTGATCGTCCATTCTTCGCGGTCAACGTGGGAGGCGTGGCGATCGCGCACAAACCAGTCGCGATCGCTGTAGAGCCAAACGTCAAGACCATAGGAATCAATAATCTCAATAACGCGCTTGGCGATCGGCGCACTCAGAAGATTCTGCTCAATGATTGAGAAATCTGGACGTAGGAAGACCGCACCGTTGAAAGCGGCAATGGGTGCTGTTAAGGCGAGATCGTCGATGAGTGTTTTCATACCTCGGGGCGGACGCCCGCTCGTGATTGTGAAGGCGATATCTGCCGTACGCAACTTAGACACCGCATTTCCAGCTGCCTCAGTGAGCACTTTCTGTTTGGTGACCAGAGTGCCGTCCACGTCGGCAACCAGCAGAGAGACTTTCGGTGGCGTTAACCAGTTTTTTTTGTTGCTTATTATACTCACAATTTATGCCCTCTTATAGCTGACAAATTGGTCTGTGTCGGTGCAACTTGGGTGTCGGCAACCCGAAGCGCTGCTAGGCGCTGCGCCGCTTTGTCATTGACGATGACACGCACTGGTATTGCTTCCAGCAACGACTGGAGACAACCTTTAGCTGTAAACGCTTCTATGAAGGTTGAGTTCTTCAACTTCTCAATAATTTTGGGTGCAATGCCACTGTCGGTAAACACTCCCCCAGTCGCCATCCATTTCAGCACCAGGTTGCCTGCCTCTGCACCGTAGAGAGAAACAAACAGATCCAGTGCCTGCTTGCAGAGAGCGCACTTTCCTATTGGTGTCAACTTAAGGTGAAAGCGCTCGTTTGCAATGCTTTGAGAGATTGCCTTGTTCCCAGTCAGAGACTCGGAATACCATTGGGAGACTCTGCCTGCTTTAAAAGCGGCAGAGCCGCTTCAAGGGCATTTCCAGGTGAAACCTGGAAACGAGATTAAAGACAGGGTTTTGGCTTAAATTGACACCAATGGCACTTTCCTGCCAAAGCTACTTGAGCAATGACCGTAGTCGGGTGCTGATGACGTAGTTCCTCTGTGAAGTACCCACCACTAATCGGAGTACCAAATCAGTAATGTAACTTTATTGTACTACTTTTTACCTAGCCTGGCTTTATACGGATAGATGCAAGATATGAGCCTCTGACTAGCAAAAAATACATTTCACTTAAATCTCTGAAAGCCTTGTTACATAAGCATTATACAAACTCTTTTTTAGGAGCAGGGACACAGGCGGCTGTAGCCACGTGCTACGAATGGAACAAACAAGTTAAATCCTCTTCCCTTCTGGCTTCTACCCTCTGCTTTCTGCCTTATTTCTTGAAAGATAATGGGTCTCAAACGTCCGCCTTCAGCCTGGAAGAATATTAGGATTGTCTTTGTGCCGCCAATGTCACCTGTTAGAATCATGGATCAATCCTCCGCCACTGCCGCCCATCGCGCTCTAGCAAGTCGAAAGCTTCTTTCGGGCCCCAGGTACCTGCTGCATAGTTGGGGAAACTACGAGGAGGTAAGGCTTTCCAGACATCCAGAATTGGTGTTACCACACTCCACCCAAGTTCAACGTTGTCGGCTCGCTGGAATAGGGTGGCGTCGCCAATCATGCAGTCGTAGAGTAGCGTTTCATAGCCAGTATTTGGGTGAGTGCCAAAGTAGTCAGCGTACTCAAAATCCATTTGTACCGCACCCATGCGTACGGAAGGACCAGGAACTTTAGCACCAAACTGCACACTGATACCTTCATTGGGCTGGATGCGTAAAACCAGAAAATTCGGTGTCAGTTGCTCGACGGGTGTCTGACGGAACAGTAAAAACGGGACGTGCTTGAACTGAATGGCAATTTCAGTCACGCGACTAGGTAGAGCTTTACCAGTCCGCAGATAAAACGGCACATCAGCCCAGCGCCAGTTGTCGAGCATCAGCTTCAGCGCTACAAAGGTTTCAGTACCAGAATCAGGAGCAACACGTGACTCAGTGCGGTAAGCAGGCACTGATGAGCCTTTCACCATGCCTGCGCCATACTGTCCGCGTACAGTCTGGGTAAGAACTTCTTCTGGGGTCAGCGGTTGGATTGCCCGCAGCAATTTAGACTTCTCATCCCGGACTGCATCGGCTTCAAACGAAAGGGGCGGTTCCATCGCCATCAGCGCCAGCAACTGGAACATGTGGTTTTGCACCATGTCCCGCAATGCACCTGCTCCTTCATAGTAGCCGCCCCTGCTTTCTACACCAACACTCTCGGCAACCGTAATTTGCACGTGGTCAATGTAACGGCGGTTCCAGACTGGCTCAAATAGGCCATTACCGAATCGAAAGACCAAAATGTTCTGCACCGTCTCTTTACCAAGGTAGTGATCGATGCGGTAAATTTGGCTTTCTTTCAGCACGCTACTGATATTTTTATTGAGAGCGCGAGCCGAATCAAAGTCATGCCCAAAGGGCTTCTCGATAATCACTCGCCGCCAAATATCTGCTTCTTCACGAGCCAGCCCAGCAGTCCCAAGTTGCCACATAATATCGTTAAAGAAGTTGGGCGCTGTTGCTAGATAGTATAGGTAATTGCCGCGCGTGCCGCATTCCTGATCCACAGTAGCCAGTAGCTGCTGCAACTGCTCATAAGTGCTGGGGTCTTGAAAATCACCCGACAGATAGTAGAGCCCTTTTTCAAACGAATCCCAAAGCTGTGGATCGACTGAGCTGGTCGCAAATTCATGAATATCCCGACTCATTTTCTGGCGGAAGTCATCGGTGCTCATTTGAGCACGAGCCACTCCCACAACGGCAAATTCTTTAGGTAACAGGTTGCTTTGCACTAAGTTGTAGAGAGCCGGAATGAGTTTGCGCTTGGTCAGATCTCCAGCAGCTCCGAAAATTACCATTACGCAGGGATCACCGGGTCGATTTAACCGTTCATCAGTCATGTTCATTGTTTTGCCCCGTCATGGCTTTATCTTTCTTAATGCCCAGTGTCAACACGCTTCTCATGTGCCTTTTTGCTCTATGTGCCCGCCAAACTTTTGCCGCATCGCTGACAGAACCTTCTCGCCAAAGGTGTGCTCCTGGCGCGAGCGGAAGCGGGTATAGAGTGACGCGGACAGCACATCGGCAGGCACGGCTGACTCTATCGCTGCCATAATTGTCCAGCGCCCTTCGCCAGAGTCCTGCACAAAGCCTGTATAATTGGAAAGAGTTGGGTTTTCGGCTAGAGCCATCGCTGTTAAGTCTAGTAGCCAGGAGCCTACAACACTGCCCCGACGCCAAACTTCAGCAATGTCTGCTACATTAAGGTCATAGCGATAAGCCTCGGACAGTTCCTGCGAGTTGGCATTACGGAAGATATCGAAGCCTTCGGCGTAGGCTTGCATCAGGGCATACTCAATCCCGTTGTGAACCATCTTGACAAAATGTCCGGCACCGTTTGGACCACAGTGCAGGTAACCAGCCTCAGCAGTGCTGCTCAGTTTTTCCCGTCCCGGCGTACGGGAGATGTCACCTTGTCCGGGAGCAATCGTCTTGAAAATCGGATCTAGATGTTCAACAATCCCTTTTTCACCACCAATCATTAGGCAGTAACCTCGCTCCAATCCCCATACTCCGCCGCTGGTTCCCACATCAACATAGTTGATGCCCATATCTTGGAGAAGCTTAGCACGGCGCACATCATCTTTGTAGTAGGAATTGCCGCCATCGATAATGATGTCACCTGGCTCCATCTTCTGTGCTAGCTCCATGACTATTTGCTCTGTTGCGTCACCGGCTGGCACCATTACCCAAGCTACACGAGGTTTAGTCAATTGATTGACGAAATCGTCCAGGGAAGTCGTCCCTTGTGCCCCTTCACTTTCTAACTGCTTCACTTTGTCAGGGGTCCGATTGTATACGACACACTCGTGTCCGTCCCGTAGCAGACGCCGGACTATATTTGCGCCCATGCGCCCCAGACCACACATACCTAGTTGCATATTATTTCTCCTTCAGATCGCTGAATTACAGCTGTTTGCAATTTAAATAGATCACATTGTAATGAAAGTGCATGCACTTTCATTACAGGAATTTAAATTTTAGGTATGTGGTTCATTTACTTGAAAACTGCTGTAGAGCAAAACTTGCTTGATTGCTGTTTGTAAGGTGGCTAAACCTGCGTGTACATCCGAACCCAGATGGACTCGCAAAGCGCGTCGCTCCCGCTGTGCCAATACCTGGAAATCGCCGCGTGCCTGAGCTGCTTTGACGACACCAAAGGTGTATTTCTGTCCGGGCACAGGCAAATCGATTGTCGAATCGCAGGTAATTTGCAAAAAGACACCCGTATTCGGTCCACCCTTATAAGCTTGCCCTGTGGAGTGTAAAAAGCGGGGACCGAAGCCCAAACAAGTTGCTACTTGCTTGGCATCGCGGACAGCTTGCCGGATTGCTTGTAGTTGCGCCTGGTGCTGGTCGTTCATCTCAACATAAGCCAGCAGGGCAAAGTAATCACCAACTTGGATGCGGTCGAGGTGCGCCCGCAAATAACTCACCAGTGAGGGTTCGCCTGCCGCTTCAAAGAGTTCTGCCGTATTTTTCTGGTCGGTGAACAACTGGATACCGTTTTCTGCTAAAATTGGCATTTCTGCTGGGAGTACACCCGTTTGTTCATACTCGGACGTCAATTGCCGTGTGGCGATTTTGCTTGCTTCCACATCCGGTTGGTTGAACGCATTGATTCCGATGATCGAACCAGCAACAGCAGTGGCAATTTCCCACCGGAAAAACTCTTGACCTAATTGGTAGGGGTCTTGTATCAGAATGCGTACTATCGGTTGCCCTGCCTGTTCTAAGGTATCTACCGCTGCATCCTGGTCTGCATCTGGGGCTGTCTCCAGCCTAACGTAGACAAACAAGCGATCGCTACCGTACACCTCTGGTTTCCCCAAGGCTTCTTGGTCAATGGGAATCAGTCCCTTGCCGTCCTTGCCCGTTGACTCGGCCAGCAACTGCTCCAACCACGCGCCCAAATCTGAGATACCCGGCGAGGTAATGAGGGTGATTTTGTCCCGACCCGCTTTAGCAAGCACCCCCAGAATTGTTCCTAGAACGACACCTGGATTATCTGTGGCTGGGACGGTTGCAGCGCAAGAGTGTACCATTTCCTCAGTATAGTCGAGGAACTTCGCGACATCCACGCCCATAATCGCTGCAGGAACCAGACCGAAATGTGACAGCGCCGAGTATCTGCCGCCGATACTGGGTAAGCCAAAGAAAATATCACGGAAGTTGTCGCCAAGAGCCACCTGCTGCAGTTTCGAGCCGGGGTCGGTGATGGCAATGAAGCGTTTACCTGCTTCTTCAGCACCAAGGAGTTGCTGTACCTGGTCGAAGAAATACTGCTTGAAGATGTTTGGCTCTAGGGTGCCGCCCGACTTACTAGACACGATGAACAAGGTCTTGGTAAGATCCACTTTACTCTCGACCGCCTTAATTTGGTCTGGATCTGTCGAATCCAGCACGTGTAGTTCAGGGTAGCCCAGCACTCTGCCGAAGGTGAGCTTCATCACTTCAGGGCACAGGCTAGAACCGCCCATTCCTAGTAGTAGTGCGTGTTCAAAATCTGTACTCCTAACTTCTTCAGCAAGTTTTTTCAGGTGGTCAATGTGCGCCAGTTGGTCTTCAGTAATACCAAGCCAACCGAGCCAACGGTTCTCATCTCTACCAGTCCAAAGCGAAGCGTCCTGTGCCCACAGCCGCCGCACCTTGCCGTTAACAAGCCAATCTTTGAGGGATGCTTGGACGCTCTTGGCGAGGTCATCTGGCAGAGAATAAGTTTGCCGATCTAGGTCTGTGCCTAGCACCGCTTCACGCTTTTTCTCCACGACACTTAACAACTTGTCAAACGCTTCAATGAATAGCTGTACCCCTTCGGTCAATAACTGCTTTGTGACATCCTGCATTGAGATGTTGACCCGAGAGAGGGTTTCCATTATGTCGTGCGCTTCTTCCAGATGCTCTTTCAAGCTGGCACGTAGCTGTCCGCGATGGCGAAATGCGTCAAACGTTGTTGGAGGAATCGTGTTCACTGTATCTGAACCGATGAGTTCTTCCACGTAAATTACGTCGCGGTACAAGGGGTTCTTCGTGCTGGTGCTGGCCCATAAGAGTCGTTGCGTTTGTGCGCCCTTATCCGCTAACGCTTGCCACTGGGCGCTCTGATAGATTTCCTGGTAGCGTTGATAAGTCAGCTTAGCATTGGCAATAGCAACTTTGCCGAGGATGGTGCGTAAGGACGCCTGCTCACTGGCACTGGTAGCTGTCTTAATGCGGGCAGTGGCGATCGCATCAATCGCAGTATCAATGCGGCTGATGAAGAAGCTGGCGACGCTGGCCACCTTACTCACGTCCCCACCTTGCGCTGCAAACGCTTCTAAACCACTGATGTAAGCATCTGCGACTCGCTCGTAGGTTTCCTGAGAGAATAGCAGCGTGACGTTAACGTTGATGCCCTCGCTAATAAGTTGCTTGATGGCAGGGATACCTGCAGGCGTTGCGGGCACTTTAATCATTACGTTTGAGCGAAAGACCACTTGCCAAAGTCGCCGCGCCTCCGTGAGCGTGCCTTGCGTGTCGTGAGCAAGGTACGGTGATACTTCCAAGCTAACGTAGCCGTCACGCTTTTTCGTTTGCTCATAAACAGGTCGCAATACATCAGCAGCTTCTTGAATATCGCTTATCGCCAATTGCTCATAGAGCGACATGGTGTCCATGTCTTGCTGCTGCTCAAGTGCAATGAGTGCATCATTGTAGTCAGTGCTGCCAGCAATAGCTTTCTCGAAAATGGCAGGGTTGGACGTGACACCACGCAACCCATCCTCATCCACCAAGCGTTGCAATTCACCACTAGTAATCAGGCTGCGCCGAATGTAGTCTAGCCAGACAGACTGCCCGTAATTCTGCAGCGTTTGCAAAGGGTTCATGGTTGCGTTTTTAAAAGCATTGATTAACGTTACTTGCATTACACGTTCTCTACACGTTTTGCTAGTTACGGTGTCTTCCGCAGCAACAACCTTTAACGGGGGTGAAGCCACAGTTGCTCTGGAGTTCCTTCAAAGCCGAGACCCGAAGCTATACATCCAATGCACGAGTTACTGTTGCCAATATACTGGTTTTCACCTTTAGTTAAGGTTTGTTCGACACAGCCAAGGCGGTACTGGGAAGGATAACTCTGTATTAAAGTTTCTAGCTTTAAAAAAGTTTTTACCAGCCAAAATCGCTAAGTTAAGGACAAACTTAAATTCTGCTGTAAATTTTATCGTAACTACTTAGTGGAACGTAGCCGTGTTAAGTTGTTGTGCATCCAGGGCAAACGCATCTAAATAGAGCAGATATATAAATAATCGGTTTGTTGCTTGTCCTTCATCCTTTGATTTACATACGATAGCCCTCTGTGTACTGTCCCAAAAGAGCGATCGCCAACTTCATGTAGAAGCCTTATATTATAACTCTTAATAAATAATAATACGAATTCTGTGTGAATATGAGCCAAACTACGTCAAACTATTAGGTGGGTGTATTTGGTACTTTTGTTATGAGTCATCCATTTCAAATCGAGATATTAGAAAGCCAAGAAGAGCTCGAGAAAGCGCTGAGATATGCGACAAGCGGTGATCTGTAAAGAAAAAGTGCAAATGTTCTCGTGGCTCAAGAGTGGTCAAGTGACAAGCAGGCGATTGCGCGCAGCGCAGTGCCCCTGGGGCAATCGCTAGCAGAACGTTTAGGACGTGATCAAGCAACTATCAGTAGACCGAAAACTTTTGTAAGTTGACGAAAGAATAAGGCTTTGGGGCGACGTTTCTAGGACTGACCAGAGCGATCGCTTGCTTCAGCAGGAGAACTGATCGACAACCTTATTACTCAAAAAGTAGATTATACGGGCATTCTGGCGGATTGTATACACTCCGTCAAATGAACGGATGGTAAGCCTTCTAGAAATCTTTTCGGTCTACTGACTATCACTCGTTGGTTACCAAAGTACAAGGATTACGAATATCTTCTGCACACGAGTGAAACCATGATATGTGCCGCTATAACGCATTTAAATCAGTGAACAGCTACCTACGCAGTGACGCTTTCTCGGTCTGGTGGGGGATTTAAACCCGCCACCAAGGCTCTCTGGTGCTTTTGGTGTGGTATTTCCCTCAACGATAAAACTGATAACTGATAACTGGTAACTCTTAAGATGCACATTTTAGAACGCCCCTATAGCAAGGCTTTCAGAAAGTCGAGAATGCAGGTGCATCTTTCATTTGTTGTGAGGGAGTTTAATACTTTTGAATGCGTGACTTTTGACTTTTGACT
Source organism: Scytonema sp. HK-05 (assembly GCF_963872035.1). Lineage (NCBI taxonomy): Bacteria > Bacillati > Cyanobacteriota > Cyanophyceae > Nostocales > Scytonemataceae > Scytonema > Scytonema sp. HK-05. The sequence goes on along the minus strand of NZ_CAWMYC010000148.1, from coordinate 3,794 downwards.
TCCCCCTCGTGGGGCGCTCACATCTTGCAGCTAACCGTATAAGTCCGTACAAACCAAAAATATGTGCGATAAAGCTACATTATTTTTCTTGGCTTTTCTCGCTAAATAAAGGGCTTTTGGTTTCACACTAAGTGATAAAGTTCCATCATTTTTTTTTGTGCAAGATGTAAGGTAACTGTTAATGTTACGTCGATGAACCCGTAATCATCGTTGCTCAACTGCTTAAGATTTTATTTTATAAATACGCTCTAAGTATCTAGTGCCGAGCGAATCTCGGCTCGGTTTATTGATAAGAGAAAAACTTAAGGTTTTCTCTAATATGTCGATCTTCAATGGACAAGACCTCCGTTAAATAGGCAGAATCAACGAAGTTTCACAGCAAAAGAGTTTGGAGCTAAATGACAATGGATCATAGCTGTGTTTGATAACTTGATCGCTCCCAATACAAACGGTAAAAAGTTTTCAGTCATACGCACGCAGCGTACACTCACGTGAGGGATAACAACTATAAGCAACTTGTGTTAAATGATACATATAGCTTTTGAGAATACGATAATCCTAAAAGAGGATACAACTATCCCTTTATTGAGCAATACCATAAATCAAGTCCAAACGAACTTGCGTGAGCTTATTTTACGTATTTATCTAATCGAAAAGTAGCAATGTTTACTAGAAGGCAATTGATGATAGCAAGTGCAGGGTTGGGAGCAGCATTTCTCGTTCCTGCAATGTTTAAGGCGAAGAAAACCTATGCAGCCTTGCCGCAGATATCAAAATTTACCGAGACTCTGCCCATTCCGTTCCCGAGTGCGGCACCCAGCATCTTGACGATAGCATCGAGTTCACACTCGTTCCACAGCAACCTGGAAGCAGGTCCCACGTGTGGCTACGGTGGGGCTTCCTACCTTGGCCCTACTATTGAGGTTACTCGGGGCACGCCGCTTAGGCTCACCGTGGAAAACAAACTCGGGCCCCACCCACTGCCGCTCGACACGAGCTTGCACGGCGTGCTGGAGTCCGACAGAACCAGCCCACGGGTGGCCTTGCACCTGCATGGCAGCAACACCGAACCACAAAGCGACGGTTACCCGGAGGACACATTTACGCCGGGACAGTCCTATGTATACAACTTCAACAACAATCAGGAAGCAGCGACGCTGTGGTACCACGACCATGCGCTCGGTATCACCGGTCAGAACGTGATGGCTGGACTCGCCGCGTTCTACCTGCTCAGGGACATCGATGATCCTGCGGGTGGCAATGGACCACTCGGTATTCCCGCTGGGGCTCCGTATGAGATACCGCTGGTGCTGCAAGACCGGACATTCAACCCTGATGGCTCAATATACCACCCCGAACATTGGGAAGCGGAGTTTCTTGGTAACGTCGCTACCGTCAACGGCAAGGCGTGGCCGAACCTCAATGTTGACCGCACTGTGTACCGATTCCGGATCATTAACGGCTCAAGTTCCCGAACCTACAATCTTAAGCTGTCGTCAAATCAGCCAATCATTCAAATCGGTACCGATGGGGGGATGCTCAACGCTCCCGTGCAACTGTCGAAGTTGCTGCTGTCTCCTGGCGAGCGGGCTGACGTGCTTATTGACTTCTCTAGAAACCTGCCAGGAGACAAGATCGTTTTGGAAAATGAGGCTATTGCGCCATATCCGGAAGGTAGAGCCAACACGGTATTAGGTAGTGTTTTACTGCCCGAAATCATGCAGTTCACGATGAACGCGGGCGCTGCCGCTCCTAAAGTCATTCCCCAGACACTGCGAGTCAATAAACCACTCATAACACCGATTGCTACTACGCCAGTGCGGCAGCGGTTCCTGACGCTAGTGGAGATATCGAGCCCAACCGGACCGCTTGCAGTACTGCTCAACTACGTCTACTGGGATGAGGCGCTCAACGACCCGATGCTGATGGAGCGGCCGAAGGTGGACACCGTGGAGCAGTGGAATATCATTAACCTTCAGCCGGTTGCCCACCCGATGCACTTGCATCTGGTCCTGTTCCAGATCCTCAATCGGCAAAAGATCGATACAAGCCAGTACATGAAGGCATACCTTGCCACCGGCCCTCGCACGGTAATCACACACCACGTACGCGGTGGACCGACGGTGCCAGCTGGCTACCCGCCCCCCGACCCCACCCCTTTTGCAATTGGTCCCGCGAGACAGCCAGCGCCAAACGAAGCCGGGTGGAAGGATACGGTCTTAGTCAACCCGGGCGAGGTCATTCGCCTCATCGTCCCGTTTGGTGCCCAAGCTGCGGAGAACCTGCCCTTCGGCAACTCGTTCACCGGGCGCTACGTGTGGCACTGCCACATGATCGATCACGAGGACAACGAGATGATGCTGCCCTTCGAGGTAGTACCGTAGCCCCTACCACAAGCACGTCAGAGCCACAAAAAACATTAAACATGTAGTTTCCATCGTAACTCTCATGACAGAAAATTCCTCTTTATCTCAACTTGCTTCTACAGCAACTGAGAATGAACCTAATAACTCTTTCACTACCAGACAATATCTACCATCTGGTATTAGTACTGTATATGGACAACTAGAGAGCGGTGACCTTGACTTTTTAACCATCTCAGGTCTTGATTCCGGAAGCTTATTTAACGTAGAGGTCAATTCAGACACATTTGATCCAATTCTGGGGTTGCTTGATAATTCTGGTGATATCCTAGTAATAAGCGATGACAGCGCTGACAATAGTGTTATACCCATACTCACCGGAATAGTACCAGCAAATGGCAGTCTGAATTTTGCAGTGTCTGGCTTTAAGGACGACACCTTTGCAGGTAACCATTTTCAATCTGGTTCCTATACACTGTCATTAAAGTCATTTACTTTACCCGAATCCTCTGTTAACCCAACAATCATCAACGGTAGCTTTGAAACCGATGATTTTACTGGATGGACAACAATAGGCTCTACAAGTATTGAGACATCGGCATTTGGCACCTGCCCAACTGAGGGAACTTTCCAGGCTTTATTGTCAACTGGGGGTGCCACATTTTCTGACGCAATTATAGAAACGTTCTTAGGGTTAGAAGCTGGAAGCTTGGATAATCTTGGCAATGGGGACGTTACTCAAGGCTCAGCTATTCGACAAACATTCACGGCGAACGCTGGAGACATTTTGACTGTCGATTGGAATTTTCTTACGAATGAGGGGGCACAAGTGTTCCCTCATAACGATTTTTCCTTCGTCTCAATCAGTTCCCAGTCAGAATTGGCTGATACGACGTTCTCATCATCCGTAACTTCTTTGACGACACAGTTTTTTGAAGAGACTGGCTTCCAAACTTTTTCCTTCACAATACCGACTACCGGAACATACACTTTGGGACTCGGAGTTGCAGATGTGGGAGATGATAGTATTGATTCTGGATTATTAATTGACAATGTTACACTCATCTCTGTCTCTGATCCTGTTCTGTATTAGGCCTAGTGAGAGTAAAGCTGCAACCTTTACAAACTTGTCCAAAACTCCTACTATGTCTAGCTTTTGCCCTTCGTATTTTCTGAGGTTTGGCAGTTAGACATCTGTGAAAACAGCCAATACCTTTCTGTAACTGATTTACAGAAGGTGAACGCATCCATGTAACATTAGCTCACATCTTGCACCAAGAAAAATTGATGTAAATGAATAACTCAGTATTAAACTAAAACCCTTAATTTAGCGATAAAAGCTAACAAAAATCAGGTAGCCTTATTGCGTATCTTTTGTAAGGATTCAGGTAGCGGGGTATTGACAAAGGGGATGCTTGAGGTGGAGTATCG